>JAEWMT010000120.1 GCA_023393095.1 Bacillota bacterium | reverse complement strand
TGAAAAAATCCCTGCAGGAGAAATTTTTGGAGCAAAATACGGCTAAAATGAATTTAGACAGGGAATTAGCAAAGAAAGCTGAATCAGAGTCGATTTACCAGGAACATCAGAAAGAATTACAGGAGATTGAGCTTCAGGCTAAGGATTTAAAGGACAACCTTAGTAAATTAAATGAATCACTCTCCCAGAATACACAGCAAAATAAAGAAAAAGAAGAGATGACACAAAAGCTAAGTAAGCTTTTGGAAGAAGAGAGGCAAAAAGAGCAGGAATCCGGCAACTTAGTTTCTCAGAGAAAATTGGAGCTATCTTCATTAGAGCAAAATAATCAATTCCTATTAGAAAATATAAAACGTGTTAAAAAGGATATTGATAAGCTATTTGAAGAGGAATCTGCATTAAAAGTTGATATTCAAAAATCCTCCCAGTCTGTTGAAGATAAGAAAAAATTAATTGAACAAACGGAGATTATCATTAAGGCATACCAACAATCCATTCAAGCTTTGGACGATAAGATCAAAAAAGAAATATTAGAAAAAGAACAAATTACAAGTGTTCATAAGAATTTCTTTGCAAAGCGTGAAGGACTTTCCGGCAGAATGAATGAGCTGGATAAGGAATGCTTCCGATTAAATGGTCAGAAGGATAAGCTAATTGAGCAGGCAGATTTTATGACCAGCTATATGTGGGAAGAATATGAGTTAACTTATACAACTGCCTTAAATTATCCGATTAATGAGGAACTGAGCCTTGCTCAGGCTAAAAAATCAATTTCCGAGATAAAGGTAAAGATCAGAGAACTCGGTGATGTTAATGTCAATGCGATTGAGGATTATAAAAATATATCAGAACGATATGAATTCTTAACAGGTCAAAAGGATGATTTGATGAGGGCGGAGGAAGCGCTGCAGCAGATTATCAATGAACTTGACGAAGAAATGCGCATACAATTTGCAGAGAAATTTAAGTTAATTAATGAACAGTTTGATATTGTATTTAAAGAATTGTTCGGTGGCGGTAAGGCCGATCTTGAACTTACTGAGAGCGAGGATATTCTGGAGGCAGGAATTCGAATAAACGCACAGCCTCCGGGCAAAAAGCTTCAGAATATGATGCAGCTTTCCGGTGGAGAGAAAGCATTGACAGCCATTTCGTTATTATTTGCAATTCAGAATCTGAAACCATCCCCATTCTGTCTTTTGGATGAGATTGAGGCAGCACTTGATGATTCTAATGTAAGTCGTTTTGCAAAATATCTGCATAAATTAACAAAGGATACACAATTTATTATTATCACTCACAGAAGAGGAACCATGAATGCAGCTGATATCCTATATGGTATTACCATGCAGGAAAAAGGAGTCTCTACTTTGGTTTCTGTTAATTTGATTGAGAATGAATTGGATAAATAATTACATGCAATGGAAAAATATTATAGATTTAAAGTAGCAAAAGAGAGTATTCTTTTATTGATGCTAATATGAAATGTAGTAAAATATAAAGCAATTTAATAAAGTTATTATATCAGAACATAATTATCATGAGTAATAAAATATGATATATAACTTTCTTAAAATGAATTGAAAAACAAATTTATTTTATAATTTATAGATGTATAATAGCATGGAGGTAATAATGGGAGAAAATAAGACAGGATTTTTTGGAAAATTGGTTCAGGGATTATCTAAAACTAGAAATAGCATTGCTCATGGCATTGATGCCATATTCAGTGGATTTTCCAGTATAGATGATGATTTTTATGAGGAGCTGGAAGAAATTTTAATTATGGCTGATATCGGAATCAATGCGACAACAGCAATCATAGAGGATCTTAGACTAAAGGTAAAAGAAAATAAAATCAAAGATCCGGGAGAGTGCAGACAGCTTTTAATAAACAGTATGAAGGAACAGATGAAGCTGAAGGAGACTGCCTATGATTTTGAAAATCAAAAGTCCGTAGTATTACTAATCGGTGTTAATGGGGTAGGTAAGACGACTTCCGTTGGTAAACTGGCTGGTCAGATGAAGGATCAGGGGAAAAAGGTAATGGTGGCGGCCGCAGATACCTTCCGTGCCGCAGCGATTGAACAGTTAACTGAGTGGGCTCACAGAGCAAATGTAAGCATTATTTCCCAGAAAGAAGGCTCTGATCCGGCTGCCGTTATTTATGATGCTGTAACAGCTGCAAAAGCAAGAGATACCGATGTCCTGTTATGTGATACCGCAGGACGTCTTCATAATAAGAAAAATCTCATGGAAGAGTTGAAAAAAATTGATCGTGTCATTGAACGGGAATATCCTGAAGCATATAGGGAGACTCTTGTCGTACTGGACGGAACAACAGGACAGAATGCACTGGCACAGGCAAAAGAATTTAATGAAGTTGCAGATATTACAGGAATTGTTTTGACAAAGCTTGATGGAACCGCGAAGGGTGGTATTGCCATTGCAATTCAGTCGGAGCTAGGAATTCCGGTGAAATATATCGGTATTGGTGAGAAAATTGATGATTTACAGAAATTTAACGCAGATGATTTTGTCAATGCGTTGTTTGAGAAATAAGCTACTTAGAAAAGACGCGCCATGCGTTTTTTCTTATAATAAATTCGTGCTTAAAAGTGTATAGCGCATTTGCATATACCCACTTTAGCATGCAAATGGAGGGTAATATCATGATGACATTAGATAAGTTTGAGGAAGCTACGGAAGCCGTCAAAAAGGTAATTTTACGCACAGAACTGGTGTACAGTGACTATTTTTCTGATATATCAGGAAATAAGGTTTACCTAAAGCCGGAAAATATGCAATTTACCGGAGCTTATAAAGTGCGAGGTGCTTACTACAAAATTAGTACCATGACCAAGGAAGAGAGGGCACGTGGATTGATTACCGCATCTGCGGGAAATCATGCACAGGGTGTTGCCTATGCAGCAAAGCTTTATCATACAAAAGCAATTATCGTGATGCCTTCTACGACACCACTAATTAAGGTTAACAGAACCAAGAGCTATGGTGCAGAAGTAATTTTATATGGTAATGTATATGATGAGGCATGCCAGCATGCTCTAGAACTTGCTAAAGAACATGGATATACCTTTATTCATCCATTTAATGATGAAGTAGTAGCAACCGGGCAGGGAACAATTGCAATGGAGATTTTCAAGGATCTTCCCACCGTTGATATCATCCTTGCACCAATTGGCGGAGGCGGATTGCTATGCGGTGTTGCAACCTTAGCTAAAATGTTAAACCCTAATGTCAAAGTAATCGGCGTGGAACCGGCTGGAGCAGCCTGCATGAAGGAATCCATTAAAAAGGGGCATATCGTAACGCTTCCTAATGTAGATACGATTGCTGATGGTACTGCGGTTAAGACACCCGGAGATGTGGTATTTCCCTATATTCAGAAATACGTGGATGATATTATTACCATTGAAGATCAGGAACTAATTGTTAATTTTCTTGATATGATTGAAAATCATAAAATGGTGGTTGAAAATTCAGGTTTGTTATCCGTAGCAGCCTTAAAGCATTTAAAATGCAAGAATAAAAAAATTGTATCCATTTTAAGTGGTGGAAATATGGATATTATCACGGTATCCTCCATCGTACAGCACGGACTAATACAAAGAGGCCGTGTATTTACCGTATCCGTTCTTCTTCCGGACAGACCGGGTGAGCTGGTAAATGTAGCGTCCGTCATTGCTAAGGCACAGGGAAATGTCATCCGCCTTGATCATAACCAGTTTGTCAGCATCAACCGCAACAGTGCAGTTGAACTTACAATTACAATGGAAACCTTCGGACATGAACATAAACAACAGATCGTCCAGGAACTGACCAAGCATGGATATAATCCTAAAATCTGTACTCCGAACAAGGTTTACTAATCATATAAGCCATTTAAATTATAATGCTGAAAAATGATTGTTTATTCTATTTCAATATATGATTAGGATACAAATCAACAAATGAGGACAGGCTATTGTTAATTGGTATATTTACATAGAAAAGCCAGAAAAATTCAGCGTTATACACAGTGTTATAGCTATTTACAAAAATTGCATGAGTTGATATAATACAGATATCTTTATATTCTGCTTTCATGTCAATGGGATTATAGTGTAATCCGTAATATCTATAGGTAGCTATAACATATTTTTGTCCACATTCTCAGCTTATTTCAAAGTATTCAAGCGAATTATATTTAATTAAACTTTCCGATTAAAGTTTTAATTGACATTGCTACAAAAATAAGTTAGTATGTGTATAAGAACATAAGTTCGTATTTTGAAGGAATTACCTTCATCAAAAAGGGAGATTTATTATGGCAAAGGATGATAGAATCAAAGCATTGGAATCTGCTCTTGCGCAGATTGAGAAGCAATACGGAAAAGGCTCCGTAATGAAGCTGGGTGATACAAATGCAAATATGAATATTGAAACTGTCCCAACCGGATCCATTAGTCTGGATATTGCACTTGGACTTGGAGGCGTTCCTAAGGGAAGAATCATTGAAATTTATGGGCCGGAATCAAGCGGTAAGACAACCGTAGCTTTACATATGGTGTCAGAGGTACAGAAGAGGGGCGGAATAGCAGGCTTTATAGATGCGGAGCATGCGCTCGATCCTGTATACGCTAAGAATATAGGTGTAGATATCGACAATTTATATATTTCACAGCCAGATAACGGAGAACAGGCATTAGAGATTACAGAGACTATGGTTCGTTCTGGTGCAGTTGATATTATCATTGTTGACTCTGTAGCAGCTTTGGTGCCAAAGGCTGAGATTGATGGAGAGATGGGAGATTCTCACGTAGGTCTCCAGGCAAGATTGATGTCCCAGGCTCTTAGAAAACTAACTGCTGTTATCAGTAAATCCAATTGTATTGTAGTATTTATCAACCAGCTTCGTGAAAAAGTCGGTGTTATGTTCGGTAATCCCGAGACAACAACCGGAGGTCGTGCATTAAAGTTCTATTCCTCCATACGTCTGGATGTAAGAAGAATAGAATCATTAAAACAGAGCGGAGAAGTTGTAGGGAACAGAACCAGAGTAAAAATTGTTAAGAATAAGATTGCACCTCCGTTTAAGGAAGCTGAATTTGATATCATGTTTGGTAAAGGTATTTCAAAAGAAGGCGATGTGCTTGACCTTGCTTCCGATGCGGGTATCGTGATAAAGAGCGGTGCTTGGTATGCTTACAATGATGCTAAGATTGGACAAGGCCGTGAGAATGCAAAGCAATTCTTAATTGATAATTCTGAATTGTTTGCAGAAATTGAAGATAAGGTCAGAGAGAAGTATTCATTGACTTCCGCTAATAATTATAACGAAACTATGGAATAAATATATTTCTTATATCTTTACTGAAACTTCGTATAATACAAAATAATATGCAGGCTGTCCAGGATGTAATAGCTGATAGACAGGTTACGAATGAACGTTACCGGTCAGTCATTCTTGGACAGCTTTTTGTTTTAAGAAGAGGCAGAAATTATTTTAGAAGATTTATATTGGTTTGGATGCCCTAAATCTGACTTATGATACCCAAATCATATACTTCTTTCTTTGGGATAAATATGGTTAGGTAATTGCGAAACTCATAAATTGTAGATATTGTATACACAGCAAATGCTATTTCGGAGCGAAAGTAAAGTGTTAAAACACTTGGCCCGAAGGAAGCGTTGGAGCGGAGAAATATGTATCTGCTGTGTATACAATTACAGAGACTATATAGTTTCGCAATTATCTATGAATATTGTTGATAGGGGGTGAGAGGATGGTTGTAACACAACTGGAAGATCTGGAGAAATCAAAGGTCAGAGTATATATAGATGATGAATATGCATTTTTGTTATACCGGAAGGATATCGAAGAATTCGGATTAAAAGAGGGAAATGAAATTATATATGATGTTTATGAAAAAATATTGACAGATACCATATACAGACGTGCGAAACAGAAAGCTCTTGCCATACTAAAATTTATGGATCGAACAGAACTGGAACTTCGTCGAAAGCTTTCAGATGCTGAATATCCAGAGAAAATCATTGATCGAACCATATCCTATGTCATCGAATATGGATACCTGAATGATGAAAGATATGCATTAGCTTATATAAGAGCCAGAATGAATACAAAAAGTAAACTGGTTATTCGAACCGAACTGCTTCAAAAAGGAATATCAAAAGATTTGACAGAACGTATATTAGAGGAAGAATATGAACAAGATGAAATAGGTGAGGATGCCGAAATGACCGCGTTAAGAAAGGCAATCGCCAAAAAAACAAAATCGGTAGAGGACTTAAATATGGAAGATAAAAGAAAATTAATGGCTGCCCTTTACCGAAAAGGCTTTGATATTGGAAAAATAAAGCAAGTATTAAAATAATTCTTGAAACAGCGTTGTGATGCAAGCGGTGTAATTTAATCATAGTTAGGTATAATAACTGATTAAGCAACGATAACAAATGTAGATTCTGGTCTGATTTGTTTTGCTGGAGGTTAGGATGCTTTAAAGTATTAATTAGCAGATTTTATAAAGTAGGATAGATTTGAAATTACAAAGTAGTATGTATGGTATAATTAACGTAATACGTCTTATATAGGTAATTTAACCTTGCCTTTTTATGCTAAATAAGTTACAATTATACTCGGCAGAGAATTGATTTATATAACTATAGAAAATGGAGGGCTGAAAATGAGCAGTACAGCACAATTGTCAGCAAGAGAAAGAATTACTTCTTTGCTTGACGACAATAGTTTTGTTGAAGTCGGCGCTTTCGTTACAAAAAGAAGTACAGACTTTAACTTAAAGCAGAATGAAACACCTGCTGATGGCGTTATTACCGGCTATGGTGTTATCGATGGAAATCTTGTTTATGTATATAGTCAGGATGCTTCTTCCATGGGTGGCTCAATCGGAGAAATGCACGCTAAAAAAATTGCACATATTTATGAC
This sequence comes from Bacillota bacterium, assembly GCA_023393095.1. GTDB lineage: Bacteria > Bacillota > Clostridia > Lachnospirales > Lachnospiraceae > Mobilitalea. The sequence goes on along the minus strand of JAEWMT010000120.1, from coordinate 25,432 downwards.
TTAGCACTTAAAGTAGGAGCACCTGTCGTAGGATTGATTGATTCTACAGGACTTAGATTACAGGAAGCTACCGATGCCCTGAACGGCTTTGGAGAGATTTACCTTAAGCAGACATTAGCTTCCGGTATCATTCCCCAGATTACCGCAATCTTCGGAAATTCAGGTGGTGGTTTAGCTGTGATGGCTTCTTTAAGTGATTTTTCATTTATGGAAGGAAAACAGGCAAGATTGTTTGTTAATTCCCCCAATGCTCTAATCGGTAATAACAAGGACAAACTTGATACATCCAAGGCAGCATTTCAGGCGAAATCAGGTCTGGTGGATTATGTTGGTGAAACAGAAGAGGATATTATTTCTAAAATCCGTGATTTGATTACTATTTTACCCTCTAATAATGAAGATGATGCCTCTTATGATGAATGCTCAGATGATTTAAATCGTCTGCTTCCGTCTTTTGCAAGTGAAGTAAGTGATTCTAAGAAGGCTTTAATTGATATTTCCGATAATAATTATTTCTTTGAAGTAAAACCGGATTATGCAAAGGAAATGGTAACTGGTTTTATCCGACTGAATGGAGTAACTATAGGTGCAGTTGCTAATCGTACTGAGATAATGAATGAGGAAGGAAAGGTAACAGAGAGCTTTGATGGTACCTTAACAAAAGATGGTTGTTATAAAGCTGCAGACTTTGTGAATTTCTGTGATGCCTATAATATTCCTGTCTTAACTCTGACGAATGTGAATGGATATAAAGCAACGATCGAAGAAGAAAAAGCAATTGCAATTGCATGTGCGAAACTCACCTATGCTTTTGCAAATGCGACTGTTCCTAAGGTAAACTTCATTGTGGGAAAAGCATTCGGTACAGCTTATATAGCAATGAATTCAAAACATATCGGAGCTGACATGGTATTTGCTTTACCTTCTGCTCAGATTGGCACAATGGATGCTTCTCTTGCAGCGCAAATTATTTACAGCGGAGAATCAGCTGATATAATTAAGGAAAAAGCTGCTGAATATGAAGCCTTACAATCAAGTGCAGAAGCAGCAGCAAAACGTGGTTATGTAGACAGTATTATTGATCCGGAAGCTGTACGTAAGCATGCGATCTATTCCTTTGAAATGCTCTTTACCAAGAGAGAAACCCGCCCTGCCAAAAAGCATGGCACTATATAGAATGAGGTGAGATTATGGGTATTTTTGATCATGCAGTATTAAGTCAGGCCGTTGTCCTCGCCGATCTAGAAAATTATATAAATATTAATACATTATTCGGAGTGGTGGTTGTATTAGCTGTCCTGCTCCTGATTGCATTAGTTTATTTAGCTAATATAATGTCTTATCTGAGGAATAATCCAGATAAATCAGCGAGTCAAAAAAGTACCGTTAATAATTCGGCTATTCAGACTACAGGTCATGAACACGAGGAACTTGTTGGAAATAATGAACTGGTTGCTGTGATAACAGCTGCAATTCATGAGTACATGGGCAGTGACGTTCCGGCTAACGGATTTGTAGTTCGTTCCATACGTAGAGCAAGATAATAGGAATCTAAAGATTGGTAACAACAATATAAAGGAAGACACCATTTCGGTGCCCAATAAACAAGGAGGAATTCACAATGAAATATTATACAGTTACAGTAAACGGAATCGCATATAATGTATCAGTTCAGGAAGGAATTGCAGCAGCACCTGTAGCAGCGCCGGTTTATACAGCAGCACCAGCTCCAGCACCTGTAGCAGCTCCGGCACCTGCAGCCGCACCAGCAGCTCAGGCTCCAGCAGCACCAGCTCCGGCAGCACCAGCAACAGGCGGTAGTGCAGGAAGTGTTAAAGTTAGCGCGCCTATGCCAGGTAAGATTCTTGCTGTTAAGGCTTCTATCGGACAGGCAGTTAAAAAAGGTGAGGTTCTCATGATCTTAGAAGCTATGAAGATGGAAAATGAAATCGTTTCACCTCAGGATGGCGTTGTAGCAAGTATTGATGTTACCTCTGGTACTTCAGTTGAAGCAGGAACTCTGTTGGCAACATTAAACTAAATACGGCTTTCATTGATAATACTGTTAAAGTAGAATGAAATCCGTTACAAATAACGGAGGATTCCATAGTTCATATATTAGGTTGAAATTATATACAGGAGGTAGAGTAATGGCAGAACAAGTTAAAAGACCGGTTAAGATAACCGAAACCATATTACGTGATGCTCACCAGTCCCTGATTGCAACAAGAATGACGACAGAAGAGATGCTTCCCATTCTTGAGACCATGGATAAAGTAGGTTATCATGCTGTGGAATGTTGGGGCGGTGCAACTTTTGACGCTTCCTTACGTTTCCTTAAAGAAGACCCTTGGGAAAGATTGAGAAAATTAAGAAAAGGGTTTAAAAATACAAAACTGCAGATGTTATTCAGAGGTCAGAATATCCTCGGATATCGTCACTATGCAGATGATGTAGTTGAATATTTCGTACAGAAGTCAATTGCAAACGGTATTGATATCATCCGTATCTTTGATGCATTAAATGATATTCGTAATCTGGAATGTGCAGTGAAGGCTACTAATAAAGAAAACGGCCATGCACAGATTGCTATCTCCTATACCTTGGGTGATGCCTATACAGAAGAATATTATATTAAGATGGCAAAAAGAGTAGAGGAGCTTGGAGCTTCTTCCATATGTATTAAGGATATGGCAGGTCTTTTAGTACCATATGAAGCAACAAAATTAGTAACTGCATTAAAATCAGCAGTAAAAATCCCAATTGACCTTCATACCCACTATACCAGTGGTGTTGCAGGCATGACCTATATGAAGGCTGTTGAAGCAGGCTGTGATATCATTGATACAGCAATGTCACCATTTGCAATGGGAACCAGCCAGCCGGCAACGGAAGTTATGGTAGAGACCTTCAAGGGAACTCCATATGATACCGGCTATGATCAACAGAAACTGGCTGAAATTGCAGATTATTTCCGACCAATCCGTGATAAAGCTCTCGAATCTGGACTTCTTAATCCGAAGGTAATGGGCGTTGATATTAAGACTCTTCTATACCAGGTACCGGGAGGTATGTTATCCAACCTTGTATCACAGTTAAAAGAAGCAAAACAGGAAGATAAATATTATGATGTTCTTAAGGAAGTACCGAGAGTTCGTAAGGATTTTGGTGAACCGCCGCTTGTTACTCCTTCCAGTCAGATTGTAGGTACCCAGGCTGTTCTTAATGTACTTGCTGGGGAACGTTATAAGATGGTAACAAAAGAAACAAAAGCGATATTATCCGGTGAATACGGTCAGACAGTGAAACCGTTTGATCCTGAGGTTCAGAAAAAAGTTATTGGAGATAAGAAACCAATCACCTGTCGTCCAGCGGATTTACTTGAGCCTGAGCTTAAGAAAATTGAATCAGAAATCACAGAGTGGAAAGAGCAGGATGAAGATGTATTAACCTATGCTTTATTCCCGCAGGTAGCAATTGATTTCTTTAAATACCGTCAGGCACAGAAGACAGGAATTGACGTAACAGCTGCAGACAATGCTAATAAGGCATATCCTGTATAATATTATTCTCAGAGGATAGTAACTTGCAAAATAGCAGTTTTAATTAATTCTCAGATCAGATTGACGGGTAATTATAATGCTATGTATCAGAAAACAGTTTTATATTAATAATTAAGACGATAAGGTGCTAAAAGTATTGTTAATAAATCTTTTAGTACCTTATTTTATAGATGAATTGAGGGCTACGATTTATCAATTGTAAATAATACTGAACCTGAATCGAACAGGTAGTAATAATAAGATAATTGAATTTCCAACATATTTCGTTAGTTCAAATTGAGTTAGACTGTATTGAATAATACGAAGATATATAGACTCATATGAAAAGTGGCAGGGTATTTTTGGCGTTTTCTATTGTGAAATTAATTCTGTCGTATTGTATAATATATATATACGGCATTTTATGAAATAGATAGAATATAGATATGTCATTAAACAGATGAAAATGAAAGATGGGAAAGAAACAAAAGTAATTTCATTGTTAATATAATTGATAAGGTATAGACAATAATGAATTTATTATACTTGAAGGGATATCAAATGTAAATTGGTATAAAGAATGTTTGAGGAAATCAATAATAATTTTTCTGAAATCTATGCGCATTATTATGATTTACTATTTCAAATACTATCTAGTAATAATTAGGAGTGGAGAAAAATGCAACAGAACATTTTAATTGTAGAAGATGATTTACAACTAAATAACGGAATACGTCTAGCTCTAAAGGGACAAGAGTATAGATGCTTACAAAGTGATTCCATTACTTCTGCGAGAGAACAACTGATGGTGAATCAAATTGATCTAATTTTACTGGATATTAATCTTCCTGATGGTAATGGTATGGATTGGTTGATAGAAGTAAGGAAAAAAAGTAAGGTTCCCATTATATTGATATCTGCGAATAATATGGAGCTGGATATTGTGACCGGCTTGGAATTAGGCGCGAATGATTATATTACAAAGCCATTTAGTCTAATGATTCTCAGGGCAAGAATTAATGTACAGCTTAGGGAAAAGATAATAGAAAGCACACAGATTATGCAAATAGATGATTTCTATTTTGATTTTGGAAAAATGGATTTTAGGGTTTCTGGTAACAGTATTGAATTAAGTCGTACAGAACAGAAACTTCTTCGAAAACTGGTGGAGAATCCTGGAGTTACAATAAGCAGAAATATATTAACAGATGAAATCTGGTCTGGAGAGTCAGAATATGTAGATGAACATGCACTGACAGTAGTTATGAAACGGTTGCGGGGTAAATTAGGGGAAAACCAGGGTAATATGTCATATATCAAAACAGTATATGGTATCGGGTATGCTTGGGATAAAGAGGGCGTAAGTAACTGACTATGAAGCAAATAATAATAAATATATATTTTTGTGTGATTGTTTTATTAGTAATCGCCATAATAATTGTTTTATTAAAATGGAAGAAAAGTGAAAAAAGGTTACTGAGCCGATTAGCAAAGATGCTGGAGGAAGCAATAGTAGGCACTTTTACTGAAGGTACTTTAGAAGAATCAAAGATATCTGAAATTGAAAGTGACATGTGGCGTTTCCTAAGTGATTGTAAGGTTTCTTCAACGAATCTAAAGGAACAAAAGCAGAGAATACAATCGCTGATTTCGGATATATCCCATCAGACCGTGACACCTATTTCTAATATTAAGATTTATGCTGAATTACTGGAAGAACAGCAGGACATATGGAAAACAAAGTATCATATTGTGGATGAAGATATGGCGGAAGAGATTACAGCTATACGGTCTCAGGTAGAAAAACTTGATTTTTTAATTGAATCATTGGTTAAATTATCACGATTGGAAAATGGCATTGTTTCCTTAAAGCCTCAGCACTATTCGGTACATGATGTCTTGATTGCAACGAAAAGGCAGTTTTACAAAAAGGCGGAACATAAGAGTATAACTTTTATAATAGAAGATTCACAGGAAGAAGCAGAGTTTGATATGAAATGGACCATAGAAGCGATTGCTAATATTGTGGATAACGCAATAAAATATACGCTTGCGGGTGGCATGGTCAAGATAAAAGCGGTTCCGTATTCTTTGTTTTTACGCATTGATATTAGTGATACAGGAATTGGAATTGCAGAGTCTGAGATTACGAAGATATTTACTCGTTTTTATCGTTCCCCAGCGGTTCGAAAACAACCTGGCGTAGGAATTGGTCTATATCTTGCCCGAGAGGTTTTAAGTATGCAAAAGGGATATATTAAAGTATCTTCTAAACCAGGAGATGGTTCCATATTTTCTGTATTTTTAAACCGTGGTTAAAGGAAAGTGTCAAAATTGATATTTTCTGGATACCGGTTTGAAACAATGGTTTGTTATAGTCTGTATTATAATGATACAGGCTTTTTTGTTTCTTTTAGCAAATGGATTGGAGGATAAAGTATGGAAATATTGAAGATCACTAATTTATGCAAGACATATGGGAAGGGTGAGACAGCAGTGACAGCTTTAGATGGTATAAACCTAATCGTTCATAGAGGAGAGTTTATTGCAATTGTTGGAACATCTGGAAGTGGAAAATCGACATTATTACATATGGTAGGAGGATTGGATGTTCCTACTAGTGGTAACGTGATAATGGATCAAAAGGAGTTGGAACTGTTAAGTGATGATGAATTAACCATTTTTCGCAGAAGAAAAATTGGCTTCATTTTTCAACAGTTTAATCTGGTTCCAATGCTAAATGTCTGGGAAAACATTATTTTACCGTTAAAGTTGGATGGAAGGCGTGTAGATAGAGCATATATAGATGAAATTATAGAAATATTGGGGCTTGAGGAAAAACGAAAAAGCCTTCCAGGGCAGTTATCTGGGGGACAGCAGCAAAGAGTTGCGATTGCCAGAGCGTTGGCAATAAAACCATCTATTATTCTTGCCGATGAGCCAACTGGTAATCTGGATTCTAAAACCAGCCAGGATGTACTTGGAATTTTAAAAGTTACAAGTGAACGATATCAGCAAACCATTGTGATGATTACACATAATGAAGAAATTGCACAGATGGCAGATCGTATCATCCGTATAGAAGATGGTCAGATTGTTTCCTGAAAACTGAATATATTTTCGTGAGGTACAAATAGATGGAGAACATGACTTTAAAACAGAATAAAAATGATTACGCGAGAGATATTGATTTTTCACTACAAGATCGTTTTATAAAAGGCTATAAAAAGAATACATTGGCTATCTTTTTGAGTTTTTCTTTGACGATCACTTTAATTACAGCTTTATTAACATTAATACATACAAATCATAAAATGGAGAATATTCAATGGCAAATGCTTTTTACTGCATCAGATTGTAGTATCAATGATTTGGATAGTACAAAAGTAAAGCAATTGATATCTACGTTTTCATTTGATTGGTACACAGTGAATCAATTAGAGTACAAAGAGTACAGTAGAAATCAACAGTTTATCTTCCTGCATCGGAGTGATGATAGTTATATTACTATGACGGCAAAGTTAGAGAGTGGAAGGATGCCGAAAGTAGAAAATGAAGTGGTAGCCGAGCGTTGGGCCTTGCTTAATATGGGAATTGAGCCGAAGTGTAATCAGATATTTGAGATTCACAACGATACGGATGGCAAGACGGAAACCTATAATCTAGTAGGAATTCTTTCTGATGTACCTTCGAATAAAAAATACGGTATAAAAAGTCTATATGCGCCGATGAAATCAAATGGAGTAGACAACTATAGCGTATATGCCCGTTTTCCAGATAATATAAAATATAATGAAAATGTAAATGCAATCTGTAAAGCCTTGGATATAAAAAGAAAACAAGTGAAAAAATGTCCAGGAAGAGAAGACATAAATGAGCTGTGGCAAATTGATCTGAAAATGATAAGTGTTTTGTTATTCATTTGTATGATTGTATTCTATGGGGTTTACCGCATTTCGACGATTGCCAGAAGAACGCAATACGGTGTATTAAGGGCAATTGGTATGAAACGCAGGCAAATGCTACATATGATTTTAATGGAATTATATAAAATATATGCTGTAAGTGTACCTATTGGAGTTTTGTTTGGATTGGCAATTGCTTTGCTGATTTCCTGGTTATCTGGTGATAGCAGTCAAGACATATATTTAAACAATGAAAGAATTTCCTTTTCAACAATAATTCCATATTACCAGATAGCTATCTGTATTCTGCTTATCGCGTTGTTCGTTGGCATAGTCGGATTATGGGCAGGGCAAAAGATTACAAAATGTCCGATAACGGTATTACTTGGTAGTGAAGATAATAGTAAAAAAGAAGCAGCTCATGGTATTCATTTGGGAGAGAAGCAGGGAAGAACAGTTACGTTATTTGTCTTAGGGAGCAATTATATACTAAAGGATAAAAAGACATCTTTGTTTGTCATTCTTACTATATGCGTTGGCGTTGTTCTATTTACAGCATTGTCTTATAAAGAAGATATTGCAAGAGTGTATCGGGAAGATACAAAGGAGATGAACTATCTCAATGGACAATATGAGATGGGGACCTTATGGGTTGGTAGTTCGAAGGATGGGATAAATAGAAAAAATCTAAAGAAAATTGAAACTTTAGAAGGTGTGTCCAAGGTAAAAACCCAGTCAGGTATTCTAATTCGGGTTATTGATGAGAAATCCGTTAAGAGAAATAAAGCGTATTATGACGAGATGAATAAACGTTTTATAAAATATCAGAAATATCCGCTAGCCGGAAATGACGGTACTGATCAGATATATAAATCCCTACTCTATGGATATAATAAAAATGCATTTAAAGAATTAAAGAAATATGTAATAGCTGGTGATTTTAGTGAAGACGGGTTAAAAGACGATGAGATTATTTTATCGGTATTACATACAGATGATACAAAACAAAATGAGTTTCCTGGTAACTATAAAGAAGGAACACCATTGATGCAGTATCAGGTTGGAGATAAGATTCAGATAAAATATCGGACTGATTTTGATACGGATAATAATGCGTATGATCAATTAACCGATACTATGGCTAAGTACACATATAAAACTTACAAGGTAGTAGCTATTGTGTCCTTTGCTTATATGTATGACTGTAATAGAACCATCTATCCACTTCTTATCACCAATGATAAACAGATTCAAATAATGTGTCCAGATAGTCATATTCAGCGATTGTATATCGATGGCGATGCCTCTTTTACAAAAAAACAGCAAGAACAATTGGAAAGACAGCTGATTAACATTGGTAATAAGAGTAGCAATATATCAACAAGAAGTATGATATCAGATATTACGAATAATAATATGCTTTATCGCAAGCAAATGGTATATATTATTGGAATTGCAATGGTAGCATTTACCCTTGTATTGATTAATATGATAAATAATCTGAATTATCGAATGCAAATTAGAACCCGAGAAATCTGTATGTATCGAGCCATTGGAATGAGTATAAAAATGATTCGCAGAATGATGATATTTGAAAATGGAATGTTGGGATGTATTGGAATTTTATGCGGATATATACTTGCTAATCCAGTATTAAGATATCTTTATAAACAATCTGATATGAAAGCCTTTGGGCATCTATTTCATTTTAATTATCAAGCATTTGGGATCATTTCTCTACTGACCATTATGATATGTTGTTTTCTAGCCCTTTTTCTATCTAAGGATTGGAGAACGAGGAAGGTTATGGAGTATATAGGTATGGTTGAGTAAATGATACTTTTACTTACCTATTTGCAATACAAAGCTATGAAGAATCTATTGAAAGGATATAGAAATGTTAAAAAAATTTATTGTTATACCATTATTAAGTTTGGTTCTAATTGCTCTGTTTGTGACGCTGGGCAACGATACCAATTTTACAAAACATGCATTCTCTAATACAGAATCTTCAAACATGGAACAACCAAATACATCAAATATGATGGACACTATGAAAGTCTTAAGTGCCAATAGTAGACATTATGATTCAAATCCAGGTAATGTAAAAAGTGCGTGTTCCTATTTAAAAAAAAGATTTGAATCTTATGGATATTCGCCGCTCACACAAAGTGAGGAACATCTCGATATAGATAAGAAAAAAAGAACACTGGGTAAGAATTTGATTGCGGTAAAAAAAAATACGACAAAGACAAGTAAGGGTATTATTATAATTTGTGCACATTACGACAGTGCTAAAAAATCACTTGGTGCAAACGATGATGCTTCGGGATGTTCTGTAGTTTTAGAAACGGCTCGTCTGTTAAAAGATATGCCTTGTGCATATGAATTACGATTTATACTATTTTGTGGTGAAGAAGGAGGATGCAATGGCTCCCTTTATTATGTGAAAAAGTTATCCGGAAAAGAAAAACAAATTATAAAAGCAGTTATAGACATTGATTCAATAGCACAAAAGAATTTTGTAAAGCCAAGAATATTTACGGTTAGTGGGACAAAGAATGAAGCCACGGAATTTATTAAAAGTGCGAAAGAAAACAATAAACTAACAATTAGTAAAATGAACCGCGAAAGAAGTGATTATGCAGTCTTCGATTATTACAAAATTCCAGCATTATGTATTGGACAGCCATATTCAAACAAATTACAAATTAATAGCAATAAGGATACGATCAAAGAGATTGATAAATCATTATTGAAATATGTTGCGAATATAATTATAAATGCTTTTAACGGTTTGCCTACTAAATAAGGTAAGGTAGGAATACATTAAGGGAAATAAAAGTACAGTTTAAAATATAGCATTGAATTTTAGAGGTTTTTATTAAATAAATAATATAATAATTAAATTGAAGATACCTGTCAATAAATTTACTTGACAAATATATTAATATCGTTTATACTACCACCTGTAAAGAAAAAACCTTTACAGGTGGTGATTTTTATCAATGGGACAAAATGAAGTACAGATAGAAAAACTGGAGGAAATAGTCCAGTTGTCTATTTTATATGACTTTTATGGAGAATTATTAAGTGATCATAAGAAACAGATTTTTGAAGATTATGTACTGAATGATTTATCTCTGAGTGAAATAGCCACGGAACAGGGGATCAGCAGACAGGGTGTATATGACATTGTAAGACGCTGTACCTTGGAGCTAAAGGAATATGAAGCTAAGCTATCACTTGTTTGTAAATTCAAATCTATGAAAGATAAAATTAATTCGATAAAGACTATCGTATCCGAAGCGGAACATACAATGGATATGGCAAATATAAAAGAAATTACAGCTTTAGCAGACGATATATTAAAGGAATTGTAGATTAGCCGTTTATGTCGGCGGAATGGAGATTTCTATGGCATTTGAAAATTTATCCGATAAACTTCAGAATATATTTAAAAGCTTAAAGGGAAAAGGAAGATTATCTGAAGCAGATGTCAAAACTGCTTTAAAAGAAGTGAAGATGGCTTTACTGGAAGCTGATGTTAACTTCAAGGTAGTTAAGAATTTTATTAGTACCGTGCAGGAGCGCGCTGTTGGACAGGATGTTCTTAACAGTCTGACGCCGGGGCAGATGGTTATTAAAATTGTTAACGAAGAAATGGTTAAATTATTAGGAGAGAATACCGTTGAGTTACAATTAAGGCCCTCCAATGAAATTACGGTTATTATGATGTGTGGTTTACAGGGTGCCGGTAAAACAACGACCGTTGCAAAAATTGCAGGTAAATTAAAATCAAAAGGCAGAAATCCACTGCTTGTGGCTTGTGATATTTACCGACCAGCTGCGATTGAACAGCTACAGATTAACGGAGAAAAACAGGGTGTTAGCGTATTCTCAATGGGAGATAAGCACAAACCTGTCAATATAGCGAAAGCTGCGATGGAGCATGCAGAAAAGAATAATTATAATGTGGTGATTCTTGATACTGCCGGCCGTCTTCATATCGATGAAGCCATGATGGAAGAGCTTCAGGAGGTCAAAGCGAATCTTACGGTTCATCAAACAATCCTGGTGGTGGATGCAATGACCGGACAAGATGCAGTGAATGTTTCTGAGTCCTTTCATGAGAAGCTTACCATTGACGGTGTAATTTTAACAAAATTAGATGGCGATACTAGAGGTGGTGCGGCTCTTTCCATTCGAGCAGTAACCGGTCGTCCTATTCTATATATAGGTATGGGTGAGAAGCTTTCCGATCTTGAACAGTTTTATCCCGATCGTATGGCCTCACGAATCCTAGGAATGGGAGATATTCTTACATTAATCGATAAAGCTCAGGCAGAGTTTGATGAAACAAAGGCGAAAGAGCTAGAGAAAAAGATTAAGAAAGCAGAATTTGATTTTAATGATTTGCTGGAACAGATACAGCAGGTTAAGAAAATGGGTGGAATTGCAGATTTAATGGGCATGATACCCGGTATGGGTAAACAGCTGAAGGGTGTTGAGATTGATGAAGATGCGATTTCTATGCCGGTAGCCATTATTCAGTCCATGACCAAGGCAGAAAGAGCTAACCCGAATCTTTTAAATCTTTCCCGTAAGAAGCGTATTGCAGCCGGAGCAGGTGTTGATATTAGTGAAGTGAATGCTTTGGTAAAGCAATTGGATCAAACGAAAAAAGCGATGAAGCAATTCTCAGGAATGATGGGGAAAGGCGGCAAGGGTAAATTTAAATTACCCTTTGGATTTTAATTAGTCATTGTATGTTTTCGAGAGCATGGGGATTATATTTCTTTGCTTTATTGATTACATTTACAATATAAAGGTGGAAACACCGACATTTAACGTAATTAAGGAGGTGAAATAAATGGCAGTAAAGATTAGATTAAAGAGAATGGGCCAGAAGAAGGCTCCTTTCTATAGAATCATTGTTTCTGATTCCAGATCACCAAGAGATGGTAGATTTATCGAAGAAATCGGTACCTACGATCCTACTCAGGATCCCAGTGCATTCAATGTAAATGAGGAAGCTGCTAAAAAATGGTTAGCTAATGGTGCACAGCCAACAGATACTGTAGGTAAAATCTTTAAGAATGCTGGTATTCTATAATAGCATCGGATGAATGGAGGTAGAGCATGAAGGAATTAGTTGAAGTAATCGCTAAGTCACTCGTAGATCATCCCGATGAGGTTGTAGTTACGGAAAAAGAAACCGAAAAGGCTATTGTTGTGGAACTAAAAGTCGCTTCTGAAGATATGGGTAAAGTAATCGGTAAACAAGGTCGTATTGCAAAGTCCATTCGTACCGTAGTTAAAGCAGCCGCAACAAAGGATGACAAAAAGGTAGTAGTTGAGATTCTGCAATAGCAGTAAATCCAATTGCAATTTTTCCTATGCAGAATCAAGGAAGCTGTCTGTTATGTCGTATGAAGCATTATGTTTTCATCAACATCATAATAGAACAGCTTCTTTTTGCATACAAAAAAGTATGATAGGAAAGCTTTACTTTTGATTTTAAAGAGGCTATAATATAGGTAACAGGAAACATAAGGTTAAAACTTATGCTTGCCCAAGATTATGAATAAAAAATGATTATCCGTTTACCTGGACAGTTGAGGATAATCATTTTTTATTGTGCAGTTTTATTAATACAACAATAAATGTGAGTAATGCTATGATTAGCATACCAAAGCTTATCATTAAGGATAAGGCATCTGAAACTGTTATCATAAGGCTCACTTCCTTTCTATGTAATATTTGAAAGAAGTTCACCTCCTTCTATGATAAAATAGAAGGGCAAACACTCGTGATTATCCTAACCAATATACTGATTTATTTCCTGTTACCATGAGAATATCATAACACAAAATATGGAAATTGTATAGGAAAACGAACATATGATCGCAAATTATGGTACACTTATTATAAAGAAACCTTTGAACTAATTTATTAATAGGTATAAGGGATTATTTTGAGGGAATTACTGTAAAGAACATAAAGAACAAAAAAGTTTCGTATAAGTTGCGTATCAATTATTCTTATGGTAAAATAAAGTCCATGTAAAAGGAAGGTAAAAGCTCTGTAAGACATAAAAATAGGGGATTACAGGGGATGAAATTCCCACGACATCGCAAACTAAGACTTTGGGAATCATAGTAAATAAGATATCTATGGATATTATTATAAATTAAATCACAGAGGATTGAAGCATATGGATAATTTTCTAAGAGTAGGAGTCATTTCTACAACCCATGGAATCAGAGGAGAGGTTAAGGTTTTCCCTACAACCGATGATCCGAATCGTTTTAAGGAATTAAAGCAGGTTTTTCTCGATACGGGAAAAGAGATGATTTCGATGGAAGTTGAGGGAGTAAAATTCTTTAAGCAGATGGTAATACTTAAATTTAAAGGATTTAACGATATTAATGATATTGAAAAATACCGCGGCAAGGATTTGTTGGTTACAAGAGAGAATGCGGTAAAGCTTGAAAAGGATGAATATTTTATCTTTGATTTGATAGATTCTGAAGTAATTACCGATGAAGGTGAAAAGCTCGGTACTTTAGTAGAAATTCTTACAACAGCCGCCAATGATGTATATGTTGTAAGCACAGAACAGGGAAAAGAAATATTAATCCCTTCGATTAAAGAATGTATTCTTGATATAGATACAGATAATAAAAAAATTACGGTTCATTTATTAGAAGGATTACGATAATACTATACGGTGGTTATTATAAAAGGATTACGAAAATCCTTATGAACATCAGAATTTGAAAGGTATAGGTGTAGTTAATTATGAATTTTCATGTACTTACGCTGTTTCCTGAAATGATTCAGCAGGGGCTGAATACCAGTATAACAGGAAGAGCAATTGATAAAGGCCTGATCTCAGTAAATACGGTGAATATTCGAGATTTCAGCGAAGATAAGCATAACCGTGTGGATGATTACCCGTATGGAGGCGGTGCCGGAATGGTAATACAGGCAGAACCGGTATTTAAGGCATATGGATATCTCGCCAATCACATTAAAATGTCCAAAGCTACATCTGAAACCTATCAAAAGCCTCGTGTCATCTATGTTACCCCTCAGGGAAGTATATTCAACCAAGAGATGGCAAAGGAGCTATCACAGGAGGAGGATATTATTTTCTTATGTGGTCACTACGAAGGTATTGATGAAAGAGTATTGGAGATGACCGTAACGGATAATATTTCGATTGGTGATTATGTATTAACCGGTGGGGAACTTCCGGTCATGGTAATGATCGATGCTATCTCCAGGTTAGTACCGGGTGTATTGAATAATGAAGACTCTTCCGAATTTGAATCCCTGCAGGGTAATCTGCTGGAATATCCTCAATACACTAGACCTGAGAACTTCATGGGAAAAAAGGTTCCTGAGGTGCTTTTATCCGGACATCATGCTAATATCGAAGCCTGGAGAAGAGAACAGTCCATCCTTCGTACCTATGAAAGACGCCCTGACCTGCTAGAGGAAGCTGACTTAACCGAGACAGAACGCGAATACCTGACCCGCCTGATATTCCAGAAAAATTATGATGTGTACTAATTAGGAATCTTTTATAATATTAATTCCAAAAAACGCTTGCATTAACAGCCTCTTTATGTTAAAGTAACTTGATGTGAGATAGGATGGTCCTCTGATGCATGGTTTTATATACCAATTCGTGTTAAGAACATCTAAATATGATAGGAGGTCACAGAATGAACGATATTATTAAAAGTATTGAAGCTGAACAGCTCAAAGCAGAAGTTACAAATTTTAACGTAGGTGATACCATTCAGGTATACGCTAAGGTTAAGGAAGGTAATCGTGAAAGATTACAGGTATTTGAAGGAACCGTATTAAAGAGACAGAACGGTGGATCAAGAGAAACCTTTACCGTTAGAAAAACATCCAATGGTATTGGAGTAGAGAAGACCTGGCCGCTTCACAGTCCAAGCATCGATAGAATCGAAGTTGTAAGACGTGGTAAAGTAAGAAAAGCTAAACTCTTCTATTTACGTGGCAGAGTTGGTAAGAGAGCTAAGGTTAAAGAGTTAATGAGATAATACACGAAGGGACAATACTTAAGAGATTGTCCCTTTTTTATCAAATAAATTTGGTTTAGATTTCATAAATCTTATTTCATAAGAATACGGAGGAAGTTATGTACTTCGATTTCGAAAAGGATAGCAAGCGATCGCTGATTAAAAAAATAATCATTAAAACCTTAATCTGGGTTGCTGAGATTGCGGCAGTAATATTACTGGCATATTTTATCGTTTATTATGCTTTGGAGAAAACGGATATGGTAGGAGTTTCTATGGAAAGCACATTAAAGGATGGTGATTCCATCATTATTAATAAGTTTTCCTATCGATTTGTCAATCCGAAAAGGTTTGATGTGATTGTATTCAAGCAAAGCGGTAATGAACATAGTTATTATAATATTAAAAGAATAATCGGACTTCCCGGTGAGACGGTGCAGATTAAGGGCGGTAAAGTTTATATTAACGGGAATATTGAGGAAGAAATTATAGGAACAAAAAAAATAAATAATAGTGGGATTACCGAAGAACCAATTAAATTAGAAGATAAGGAATATTTTGTACTGGGTGATAACCGTAATAACAGTGAAGACAGCAGATTTGCTAGCGTGGGTATGATACGCCGGGATGAGATCATAGGGAAAGCGTTCATCAGACTGAAACCATTTAATTTTGTTAGTAAGTTGAATTTAAAGAAAGATAATACAGAGAAACAAAAAAATATTAAGTAAAATGTTATAGTTCTACTTGTATGCTCGGGAGGCATAGGAAATTCCCGTAATGCACTGTTTGGAATACGGATTGTCGATTTTGTATCATTGGCTAATATTTATGTATGATATTGGCATAAAAAATTAGCAAAATGTATTCCAACCATTGTGTGAGGGAGCTTCCTATGCTTCCTGAGTATACAGACCAAACTGTAACACTAAATTGTACAAGACAATTCATTTTGTAAATACTGAGCTGAAGACTGAATTCATGATGTTTCAGCAGAATGGAGATATTTTATGCATTTTCAATGGTATCCTGGACATATGGCTAAGGCAAGACGTATGATGCAGGAGGATATGAAGCTGATCGATGTGGTAATTGAACTTGTGGATGCCAGAATACCATATTCCAGTAAGAATCCTGATATTGATACCCTGGCTCAGAATAAGTCCAGAGTAATTCTTTTAAATAAATGTGATATGGCAGACCAGCGTTATAATACGGCATGGAAGGAATATTTCGAAGCAAAGGGATATTTCGTAGCCTTAGTGAACTCAAGGAACGGAACAGGAGTGAAGCAAGTACAGGAGATTGTAAATAAGGCCTGCCAAGCTAAAATAGAACGCGACAGGAGAAGAGGTATTTTAAACCGTCCGGTTCGTGCTATGATTGTTGGTATTCCGAATGTGGGGAAATCTACATTTATCAACAGCTTTGTCGGCAAAGCTTCGGCGAAAACAGGTAACAAACCCGGTGTAACAAAGGGAAAACAGTGGATTCGTTTAAATAAATTTACGGAATTACTAGATACGCCAGGTATTCTTTGGCCTAAATTTGAAGATCAGTCCGTTGGTTTAAGGCTAGCTCTCATAGGTTCCATTAACGATAATATTATCAATACAACGGATCTTTCTTTAGAATTTATTCTTATTTTGAACAAGCATTACCCGGAGGTTCTTTCGAACAGATATGGTATTGATATGGAAGAAACGGAGGATTCCTTAAAAGGAGCATCAAAAATCTTGGAGAAGATTGCAATCAAACGCTCCTGTCTTCAAAAGGGTGGGGAGCCTGATCTTGATCGTGCCGCAATTTTTGTACTGGATGATTTTCGCAGCACGAAGCTAGGGAATATCACATTGGAATTTCCATCAGAAATGAAGGAAAAGTAGGAGAAAGGAAGACACTTCCATGTCAAATGAGGAGAATAACAAAGTACGTGAGAAAATATCATTAGTCAAACTTGAATTTATGCAGGCTAAGGAGGAGCAGATTCCGGAGCTTTTAAAGAAATACGAAGCGGACGAACGAAGCGGTGTTATTACAATCTGCAACCAGTACCGAGGAAGACTTAAGGCAAGGCAGAATGAACAGGAACGCCTGGATGCAATGAAGCAGTATGAGAAGCAATATAGTGATTGCCAGTATATCTGCGGGATTGACGAAGTAGGTAGGGGACCCTTTGCTGGTCCAGTAATTGCTAGTGCTGTTATCTTACCGAAGGACTGTAATATCCTTTATATCAATGACTCAAAACAGCTTTCAGAAAAGAAACGCGAAGAATTATATGATGAAATAATATCAACTGCGGTTGCTTTCGGTATCGGAAGTGTACCGCCAAATCAGATTGACGAAATGAATATCCTACAGGCAACCTATGAGGCAATGAGGAAGGCTATAAGTAATTTGCCCATAAAACCCGATATATTATTAAATGATGCCGTAACCATTCCAAAGGTGGACATTAGACAGGTACCTATTATTAAAGGTGATGCAAAAAGTATTTCCATTGCAGCTGCAAGTATTGTAGCGAAGGTTACCAGGGATCGACTGATGGTTGCCTATGATAAAGTATTTCCCGGTTATGATTTTGCCAATAATAAGGGTTACGGCTCACCAAAACACATTGAAGCTATTAAGAAGCTTGGACTGACACCGATTCACCGTAGAAGCTTCGTAAAAAACTTTATTCACGACAAGTGAAACGATTTATCGTTTCATCTTGTTTAAAAGAATTCTATTAGCTTCAAAATATCATATACGGGCCTGGTGATGTTATGAAGATAATGATGAATGTAGTCCTACAATACAACAAGGGGTGGAAGATATTGGATCAAAAGAATAATGACACAAAGTCCCGGACTGCAGTTGCACTTTCCTATGAACCCAACGATGATGCACCCAGAGTCATAGCATCCGGTAAAGGTTACCTAGCAGACAGAATCATCGAAAGAGCGAAGGAAGCGGATATCCCTCTTCATAAAGATGGAAAGCTTGCCCAAACATTATCAAAGCTGGAGATAGGAGATGCGATACCTCCTGAATTATATGATGTGGTTGCGGAGGTACTAGTATTTGTAGATAAGATGGATCGGATCAAGGAAAAATTACAGCGTTAAATTTTCTTTATGAAATTAATTTATATTGAGTAGAATGGAATAGTTTATGAAGTTCGTAAAATACATATATCCATTTCTATGATTCAATCAGATATAATCATTAGAATGTAAATGATATTAAAATAAAGTAATCATGATTAGTATTGAGGAGGAAAATGAATAACCGAGCTGTTGGTACGAAATTTGAACAGGAAGCGGCGAATTATCTGATCAAGAACGGCTATCAAATTCTTCAGAATAATTTTCGTTGTAAAATCGGAGAGATTGACCTTATCGCAAAGAATGAGGGGTATCTCTGTTTTATTGAGGTTAAATACCGTTCCGGGTTATCAAAAGGATATCCGGCTGAGGCCATTAATCTGAATAAAATTCGTAAAATAACCAGAACAGCCGAATTTTATATGTTATTACATCAAATTCCACAGAATACGCCTTGTCGTTTTGATGCAGTCGTTATTTTGGATCATGAGATTACGTTAATAAAGAATGCATTTGATGGTATATAATATGATATAAACATAGGTTAATTATAAGAGGATTATCCACCTCATAATGGGCATGTTATATTTAGATTAGGCATGTTATAATAATGGAACATTATATTAATATTATACCTAAAGTATATAGTATAGTATTTGATAATTTAACAAAAATGCTTTGCTGCTTAATATGTGATAAGGATTATAATATTTATTCCGATAGAAAGGTTAGATTTTATGAAATTTGAAAATAATAATTCTGCGCAGATTGATTTTACTAAGGATGTTCCCTATTTATCATTTCCCGTTTTATCAGAAATCTCCTTCCTAAAGCATGCATTTTCAACAAGACTTGGCGGAGTTAGCTCCGATATCTTTTCTTCCATGAATTTTGGGGTTGATGCTTTTACCGTGAAGGACGATCCTGCAAATATTATGGAAAATTATACCCGCATGGCAAATAGTATCGGAGTAGATCCGCATTCTCTGGTTATTTCCAGACAGGTACATAAAACGAATATCCGTGTTGTAAATGAAAATGATCGTGGGAAAGGATTATTTAGTCCAACGGATTATGAAGAAATTGATGGATTGATTACGAATCAACCGAACATAACACTGGTAACGAAGTACGCGGACTGTGTTCCACTATACTTCGTAGATCCAAAGAATAAGGCAATCGGACTAACTCATTCCGGCTGGAGAGGTACCGTAAAGAAGATCGGTAAAATAACAGTAGAGGAAATGAACAAGAATTTCGGAAGTAATCCTAAGGATATCATAGCCGTAGTAGGACCCTCGATTTGTGTTGATTGTTATGAGATTGGTGAAGAGGTTGCAGAAGAATTTAAGAAAGCTTTTCCTAAGCACTATGAGAACGGTATTCTGATAGCAAAAGGGAATGGAAAGTATCAGTTAAATTTATGGGAAGCAAATAGAACCGTTTTATCGGAAGCGGGGCTTTTACCGGAAAATATCCATATCAGTGGTGTATGTACCTGCTGTAACAGTGATTTATTTTTTTCCCACCGTAAGACGGAGGGAAAACGAGGCAGCCTTGCTGCATTTTTGGCATTAACAGAGTAAAAGAGAGAATTGGTGTATGTTATGAAGAAAAAAGCACACATTATTAAAGAAATAGAAGAAGGAAGTATTGCAGAGGAACTGGAGCTTGCGCCTGGAGATGAATTAGTCTCGATTAATGATACGAAGGTTATGGATGTCCTGGATTACCATTATCTGATTAAGGATGAGAATCTGACCGTACTTATTAAAAAAAGTAACGGAGAGGAATGGGAGCTCGACATCGAAAAGGATTATGAAGAGGATCTTGGCATTGTTTTTGAAGAAGGGCTGATGGACGAGTATTGTTCCTGCAGGAATAAATGCATTTTCTGTTTTATTGATCAAATGCCTCCGGGTATGCGTGATACCCTTTATTTTAAAGATGATGATGCAAGACTTTCCTTCCTGCAGGGAAACTACATTACCCTTACGAATTTAAGTGATGAAGAAGTGGATCGGATTATTTTTTACAAATTATCACCGATCAATATTTCTATCCATACGACAAACGAGGAGCTTCGCTGTCGGATGTTAAATAACCGTTTTGCGGGGAATTCACTTCATAAGCTTAAGAAGTTGAAAGATGCAGGTATTATAATGAACGGTCAGATTGTTCTTTGTAAGGATTGGAATGATGGCGAAGAGCTGGAGAAGACAATGCATGATCTGTCAGCCTTTCTTCCTGAGATGGGGAGTGTATCGGTTGTTCCGGTTGGACTTACAAAGTATCGGGAAGGTCTTGAAAAGCTGGAAGGCTTCACGAAGGAAGAGTCATTGATTGTATTGGAACAGATTCATCGGTGGCAGAACATATTCCTGACCCACTATGGAACGCGATTTGTTTATGCAAGTGATGAATGGTATCTGAAGGCCGATTTGCCGATTCCGGAAGAGGATTCTTATGAGGGGTACCCCCAGATTGAAAACGGTGTCGGCTTAATTCGTTCCCTCCAGAAGGAATTTGAAGATTATTATGATGAAGTTCAGGGGGATAACAGGGTCAGAAACTTGTCCATTGCTACTGGAGAACTCGCAGCTCCTATTATTCGTAAGCTGGCTGATAGAGTGACACTGAAATTTCCTAATATTAAAATAAATGTAAATACGATAACTAACCATTTCTTTGGTACTCAGATAACCGTTGCAGGACTGTTAACCGGAGGAGATATCATTGAGCAGCTAAAGGGTAAGACCCTCGGAGAATGTTTACTTCTTCCTGAGGTTTTGCTAAGGAATGGCGAAACTGTATTACTGGATGACATGACAGTACGTGACATTGAAAATGCTTTACAAACCAAAATACGTATTGTACAATCAGATGGAAAGTCCTTTATTGATGCTATTACAATGTAAAATAAAGGAAATTAATATAAGATAAATTTATTTGATTTATTTTGTATTATATTATTGGAGGTAATAAATGAGCAGACCGATTGTAGCCATAGTAGGCAGGCCGAATGTGGGAAAATCGACATTATTTAATGCATTAGCAGGAGAACGTATTTCCATTGTCAAGGATTATCCCGGTGTTACCAGAGACCGCATTTATGCTGATGTTACATGGCTAAATTCACAATTTACGATGATAGATACCGGAGGTATTGAACCCGATAGCAAGGATGAGATGTTATCCTATATGAGGGAACAAGCGCAGATTGCAATTGATACAGCTAGTGTAATTATTTTTCTTGTTGATGTCAGACAGGGCTTGGTAGATGCGGACTCTAAAGTAGCCGATATGCTAAGACGTTCCGGTAAACCAATTGTCCTTGTAGTAAATAAAGTTGATAATTTTGAGAAATTGATGCCAGATGTTTATGAATTCTATAATCTTGGGATTGGCGATCCCTTTCCTATTTCCTCATCGGGAAAGCTTGGTTTTGGAGAGATGCTGGATGAAGTCGTTAAACATTTTTCACATGGTAATACCGAGGAAGCGGAAGATGAGCGTCCAAGAATTGCAATCGTAGGGAAACCAAATGTAGGTAAATCTTCTATTATAAATAAATTAGTAGGTGAGAACAGAGTCATTGTATCAAATATAGCAGGAACCACTAGGGATGCAATTGATACTCCGATCCGACGCAATGGTAAGGATTATGTGCTGATTGATACAGCAGGTCTTCGTAGAAAGAGTAAGATTAAAGAAGAATTGGAACGTTTCATGATCATTCGTACCGTGACTGCAGTAGAGCGTGCAGATGTGGTTGTCCTCGTTATTGATGCACAGGAGGGTATAACCGAACAGGATGCTAAAATAGCAGGTATTGCACATGACAGAGGAAAGGGAATACTTATTGTTGTTAATAAGTGGGATTTGATTGAAAAAAATAATAAAACCGTGAAGGAATATACGAATGATATTAAGGAAATATTGTCTTATATGCCTTATGCGGAAATTCTTTTCATTTCAGCGCAGACTGGACAGAGACTTCATAAGTTATTTGAAACCATTGAAGTTGTTATACAGAATCAGAATATGCGTGTTGCAACAGGTGTATTAAATGAAATCATGGCGGAGGCAGTTGCACTTCAGCAACCACCGTCGGACAAGGGAAAACGACTGAAGCTCTATTATATTACACAGGTTTCCGTTAAGCCGCCGACCTTTGTTATATTTGTAAATGACAAAGAACTAATGCATTTTTCCTATACCAGATATATCGAGAATAAAATTCGTGAAGCCTTTGGATTTTCAGGAACGTCATTAAAGTTTATCATCAGGGAACGAAAGGAGAACGCATAAATGATTCCGAGAATCATACTTTGTTTATTTTTGGGATACGTATTTGGTTGCTTTTCAACGGGATATTTTGTAGGAAAGATGAATAAGGTTGATATCAGAAAATATGGAAGCGGTAATGTTGGAACAACGAATGCGCTTCGCACCATGGGAGCGAAAGCTGGTGCAATCACTTTACTTGGTGATGCATTAAAAGCAGTGATTCCTATACTGCTGGTAAGACTGGTCTTTTTCCATGGCATTGATTATGTTGAATTATTAGCTTTATATACAGGTCTTGGAGTTGTTACCGGACATAATTATCCGGCATGGCTGAAATTTCAGGGTGGAAAAGGAATTGCTGCTACCGGAGGCGCTATGGCAGCTTTTGATCCCTTAATTATACCAGTTGGATTACCATTGTTTGTTCTGATTGTAGCAATCACAAGGTATGTTTCACTGGGATCCTTATTTGTAGCTATTTTATTTCCTATATGGGTTACGATAAGATATCCGGGTGATATACATATGCTGGTTGTCACACTGGTATTTATGGCTTTAGCATTTATTAAACATAGGTCTAATATTAAACGCTTAATAAATGGTACTGAAAATAAAATCGGACAGAGAGTTAAATTGGACCAAAAATAAATTGAGACTTTAAAGGAGGAGCTTATGAGTAAAGTTAGTATATTGGGAGCCGGAACTTGGGGCTGTGCACTGGCAATTTTACTTGCGGGCAAAGGACATGACGTTACCATATGGACGAAAATAGAAAATGAAGCTAAAATGTTAGAAAGTAACCGTAAGAATTTAAAAAATCTTCCGGGAGCTTCCATGCCGGATGAGATTAAAATAACTCTTAATCTGGAAGAGGCATGTAAAGATAAGGACTTAATCGTAATGGCTGTTGCTTCTCCTTATATTCGTGCAACAGCGAAGGAAGCAAAAGCATATATTAAAGCTGGACAAGTTATTGTTAATGTATCCAAGGGAATTGAAGATAAAACCCTGCATACCTTATCTGAGGTACTTAAGGAGGAATTACCGCAGGCGGATATTGCCGTGCTATCAGGACCCAGTCATGCTGAGGAGGTAAGTCGTGGCGTTCCAACTACAATTGTAGTCGGAGCGGGAACCAAGGAAACTGCAAGATTGATACAGGATATTTTCATGACGGAATTATTCCGTGTTTACACGAGCCCCGATATTATCGGGATTGAGCTTGGCGGTTCACTCAAAAATGTAATCGCATTAGCTGCAGGTATCGTAGACGGTCTGGGTTATGGAGATAATACAAAAGCAGCTCTGATGACAAGAGGTATGGCGGAAATCAGTCGTCTTGGTATGATAATGGGCGGTAAGATGGAAACCTTCGCTGGCCTTTCCGGGTTTGGTGATCTGTTTGTTACCTGTACCAGCAAGCATAGCCGTAACTGGAATGCAGGTAATCTGATGGGACAGGGCAAATCAATGCAAGAAGCCATGAAGGAAGTTAATCAAGTAGTGGAAGGTGTTAATTCTGCGAAGGCTGCGTTGGAGCTTGCCAGAAAGAATGATGTAGAAATGCCGATTGTCGAGCAGATTAATCTTGTATTATTTGAGGGGAAAGCTGCTAAGGATGCTTTATCAGATCTATTGATGAGGGATAGAAGAAAAGAGTATAAGTCCCTGGAATGGAATTAAAATAATAAGGCCTTTACAAAATAACGGTAATGATTCATGAGTAATACTGTTTTGTAAAGGCCTGTTTTACGCATTATGATTCAATGATCGTAAAAATATCACAATGTGTTAGAAGGAATAACCTGAATTAGTTTACGGAGGGAAAGAATGCTGGAAGATATTAAGAAAATTGTCAGGGCTGCAGGACAGATTGTTCTGAATGCCCATCAGATACAAAATGGTATGGAAAGTAAGCAGGGAAGAGCTAATTTTGTAACCAAATATGATGTGGAGGTACAAAATTTCCTGTATCGGGAATTGAAAAAGCTTTATCCGGATGCTGCATTTATCGGAGAAGAAGATAAGCAAAGGGAAAAAGTGTCGGCAGAATACTGTTTCATTATTGATCCAATTGACGGAACTACTAATTTTATCTTTGATAACCGGCACAGCTCCATATCGGTAGGTGTATTACATCAGGGTGAAATTATTATGGGGGTTGTCTATAATCCGTATATGGATGAATTATTCTATGGTGAAAAGGGGAAAGGAGCCTTTCTAAACGGCAGGAAGCTTGAGGTAGCTGATCTTGGTATCAGTGAAGGCTTGTATGCATTCGGTACCTGCCCGTATTACAGGGAGGAAGCAGATGAAACCTTTGATATAGCCAAAAAATTATTCGATAAGGCTATGGACTTTAGAAGAAGCGGATCGGCAGCAATTGATATCTGTTATGTAGCTGCAAATCGTTTTGTATTATTCTATGAACTAGTTTTATCACCATGGGATTATGCTGCAGCTTCTATTATATTATTAGAAGCCGGGGGATGTATTACTACACTTGATAGGAAGAAGCTTCAGTTTGAAGAAAAGAGCTC
>JAEWMT010000118.1 GCA_023393095.1 Bacillota bacterium | reverse complement strand
CCGTGCAGGATGCGCACCTCGCGGTAAGGAAGTATGTTACTACGTAACCCACTCGGGCGCGGAGAATGTGCGCAGCACATTCTTTGTTCCCTACGACATAATATTCGATGAGTAATCTTAACAGGTTAAACTCTTTTATTTTTATGTAATAATCATAGTCAGGTGCTTCATATATTAGACCATGAAGTTGAAAGGATGGTTTTATGGACAAGCCTGAAAGCACAATAACAATAATTGATGAAAATGAAATTACGCAGAGAGAACAAGTCTTATCTAAAATAATTGCGGCAGCATTGCTGGAACAGGTTCAACTACATATTAATAAGAACAAGAAAAGCATTGAAACCGGAGAGTCCTAAAAAGGGCTCTTTCTGTTATCGGAAGGGGGACAAGAGGTATGATAAAAGCGGCAGCATATTGCAGGGTTTCGACCGATACAGAAGATCAGCTGAATAGCCTGACGGCACAGGAGGAATTTTTTCGAGGCTATTGTGTCCAACAGGGTTACGAGCTAACCAAAATCTATTCCGACGAAGGACTTAGCGGAACAAAAAAAGCAAAACGTAAAGCATTTCAACAAATGCTAAGTGATGCACAGGATAAGAAATTTGATTATCTACTCGTTAAGGATATCAGCCGTTTGGCCAGAAATATCATAGATAGTATAGAAACAATCCGGTTTTTAAAAAGGAACATCCTTAAGGTGATTTTTATAAATCAACCTAACTTAACTGATGACGAATTTGTACTCGGTATCATGGGTTTGATTGCGCAGCAGGAAAGTGAGAATTTAAGTAAACGTGTTAAATTTGGGAAAAAGATGAATATGAAGAAGGGCAAAGTACCTAATTTGGTTTATGGCTATGATAAAGTCGCCGGGGATTATTATAATCTGTTAATTAATGAAAAGGAAGCTCAGGTAGTACAAAGGATCTTCCATTATTATACCAAGGATGGTTTTGGTTGTGCTGCTATAGCCAATTTACTCAATGAGGAAGGGATATTGACTAAGCAGGGGGCAAGATGGCAGCAAATTACGGTAGCCAGAATATTAAAAAATGAATTATACATAGGGCACATTATTAATGGAAAGCAGGAGATGCTGGAACTCTATTCCTTTGATCGGAAAGAAATACCCAAGGAACAATGGTATATCGTAGAGAAGCCGGAGTTAAAAATAATTGATCCGGACATTTTTGAGGAGGCAAGAAGCATTTTATCCGGGAGACAGGATGCTTTTATCCATCAGAATACCCGTAACAGCAACAAGCATGTTTTTAGTACACTGATCAAATGCAGCACCTGTCAAAGCTCCTACCGAAGGCTTCAGGTAAGAAATAAGAGTAATACGGTAAGCTGGGGCTGTAATAATCGCAGTTATTACGGAGTAGGGGCCTGTTCCAATTCAAGAACGGTGAAGGAAGATGAACTATTGAATGCAATTAAGAATTACTTGTGTGATTTGTATCGGAATCGATCTGAGATGAGAAAACGTACCATGGATGAATTTAAGCGATTGTATGCTCAAACCTTTTTATCGAAACGCTCAAGAATAAGTCTTGAGAGAGAGCTTAAGGAGTTAAGAAGCAGATATGAGCGTCAGATTACCATGTGTGAAAAAGGATTTATCAGCTTTGAAGAGTTTGAGAAGAGATCAAAGGAAGTGAAGGATCAAATAGAGCGGCTGGAAGGTGAAATCATTTGTATTGATAATACAGTTGTCATGGAAAATACCATGAATACTTTGCTCGAAGATTTATTTCGTGATATTGACCAAACTTTATCTTCGGAGGTATTTACCAATCAGATGCTAAAAAAAATTATTAATTATATTGAGGTTTTTCCTGATGGCAAGATTATCATTTATATGAAAATCTTAAATAACTTCCAGGGCAGTCTTAATAAGTCTGCTCCGAAATGTAACACCGGTACATAAGGACGTAACAGAACGCCTGACACAAATTAACCCCTCCCTCGCAGAAAGAGCGAGGGTAGTCTTGGACCTCAATAAGTCAGAACGTCATATCAGGGGCGGCTTGGCAACAAAAGAAAAATATCTCCATAAGACGAGATATAATCAAGCATATTAAAATGAATTTAAGTTCATGGTAAAGAGATTGTCTTAAAGTCTATGCTTTAAGATGGTCTCTTTTACTTTCTATGCCAAAGTCGTACAAGGATGTTCGGCTATGGCATACTAAACTGATAGCATGTCTTTCAAACATGGTAATGCAGGAGGTCCCATGTCCGAAAGCTTAGTCGGCTATGAATAGTAACTTAAGGATAGGTATTTAGGATTAATTAAGTTAAATCCACTTGAATAATACAATTAAATAATTTAAAATGATGTTATTTACATAAATCAGCTTTCCGAGGGAGGATCCGGCTTGTCGCAGACTTATAATTATTTGCTGTATAGCTTTCCGATGAAAAGGGAAGTGTTGTACACGGCAAAAAGCAGAGGTGAGTTAAAAAAGGTTTATGATAATATCATAAGCCTTAGTAAACGTTCGCCTTTTTACAAGCTTGATTTCTCAAAGGAAAATCAGGATTATACAATTGGTATTAAGGAAAATGCCCTTGAATTAAGGGCGAAATTATATGAGATGCAGGAGTCTGAGGTAACAGGTTTTGATGATAAGACGGTAAAGGTAAGTAATGAAGATATCCTGTCGGCAAAGCTGTTGAGTCAAGAGACGGATAATCTACCGGATACATTACAGATCAAAGTAAATTCCTTGGCTAAAGTACAGGTTAATAGAGGAAAAGGGCTTTTGAATTCATCCTTTGCATTACCGTCAGGAGAATATAAATTTAGCGTTCATGTTATGGATGAAAGCTATCTTTTTACCTATGTGCAGGAACAGCGGATGAGTAATAAAGACACAATGTATCGTATAGCGGATTTTATTAATGAGTTCGTTCCTGATATAAATGCCGAAGTTGAAACCGAAGAAACTAGGGATTATGGCAGCTTGGTCATTTATTCTAGTCTGACAGGTAGGTTTGGAGATAAGAAATTTTCATTTGAGGATGTTCAGAATGATGGAGAAGGTATTGTAGATTTTTTTGGTATGAACCAAATTGAGAGTCCCCCCTCCTTTTCAAGCTTTTTATTAAATGGTGTTGAAAATCAAACTGCAACCAATACATTTACACTGGAAAATACCCTTCATATTACGCTCAACAGTAATAGTGAATTACCGGTTGATGTGAGAATTGTACCTGACAGTTATCAGATCCTAGAAGCGGTTGATTCCATTATGTCTACTTATAATAATATAATTGAATTAGCTATAGGCCGTACCAAGGTTTATAAAGAGCACTACAGTGCCACTAAATTAATCAGTGAAATGAAAATTCTTGTGAATACATATAGTGAAGAGCTGACTCCCTGTGGAATTATGCTTAAAAATGACGGTACCCTATATCTAGATCATTCACTTGCAGTAACCGCCGCCGAGAATGGCGAAATAGAAAACTTATTTAAAAGAGAAAATGGATTCATTGCAATGCTAATCAATAAATCAGAAAGCATTGCAATAAACCCAATTGATTATCTGGAAAAAACCATTGTATTTTACCCGGACGGTGGCAGCAGTTCTTTTAGTAATCCTTACATAACTTCAATGTACAGTGGTATGTTATTCAGCTCTTATTGTTAAGATATGAGCTTGTTCTTACATATTCACTGGGAGTAATGCCTAAACGCTTCTTAAATATTCTGCTGAAATAATTCGGATCTTTATATCCAACCATAAAACATACTTCTTTTACAGTCAGATTTGTATTAGTTAAAAGCTCCTTTGCTTTTTTTACACGAAGCATGGAAAGCCAGTCGATAAAATTAAATCCGGTAGTCTTCTTAATCAATTTACTGAAATATTGTGGACTGATATTCACCTGTGTTGCCATATCCTCTAAGGAAATATCATCGGTATAATGACTTTCTAAAAACTCTCTTGTTGCTTTTACAATACGGTTGGAATAATCAATTGTAGACGGTTGTTTTACATAACTTGTAATATAAATGAAACATTGATATGCAAATTCAATGATATCATCACCTTTCAGCTCCATAAACTGTTTTACATAGGAAGTATAATCAATATATTTGATTTCGTTCTGCATGTCGAATTGCATTGCATGATTTGCTAAAACAAGTATCTCAAATATTTTATTGCGTTTTGCATTATCATTTAAGGGTTTAATATAGTTCATAATGACCCCGAAATAATCATATGCTTCTGTTTTTCGAAGACGGATTGCTTCAACAAGACGCTTGCTAGTCTCGGAATAATCAATGCTTTGGTCAAAAGCTTTTTCCTGTAATTCAAGATATGTGGAAATGTTTTCTGCGGAATAATACATACATGCTAAAGCATCTATATAGGAATGGTAGATGCTTTGAATACTTTGCATACTTCCAATGCCAGTTTTGATATTAACATCGAAGCTGGCTTGAATTGCTTTCATGATATCTTTGCATATGTTTGTAGCCTCTTCCTGAATCTGCTGGTCTGTATATAATGTATCATGACTGATTAAAACAAAGACACGGTTGATAATGATAGGACCAACAGTAATCCCTGTATTATGTAAGGAATTCTTAATTGTATAATATAAATTAAGATCATCGATTGAAGGTGTTGTATTTGTTTTATCCAAATCGGAGATCTCAAACAGTAGGACATAAGCATAATCCTCTAAACCGGAAACTTCCTGAAAAGCTTTAATTTCTAAAGGATTGCACCCTCTGAAAAATAGTGAAAATATAAAATTCATCTCTATAAAAGCAAAATAGTCTTTATGGGAAAGCTTCTGATTGGAAGCAAGGATATCCCTTTGAAGACTATCCCAGAAATCTTTTTGCTCTAGCTGAGCTTGAAGATTTTCGCTTGGAAAATCCATTCATGTACCTCCTCTTTTAAAAATGGAATATAGTACCTTTTATGAGTATAGCATAATATGATAAAAATTGCATCACCAAAATATGGATATTTTATCGAAAGCTGTAGATGTAACATATATTATGAAAACCTTCATAAAAAGTGCCGAGCAAAGCAAGTGTGCATTAGTGCGGATTAGCTGGAGGGCGTCTAATTCTCAAGCATAGTTTTCGTTACCTGTGGTTGTATAATCCAGCGTGAGAGTTTAACACCAAACAATTTATGTAACAAAATTTAATAATTTAATATTAATTTTGCTACAGTATTTAACAATTTGATATCAATTTTGCCATAAAAATGCCAACAGTTAGAATTACCATAAATTACATAAGTTATAAAGATAAAAAAGTTATAAAGAAATAGTAAGGGCAGAATGGAGGCTTTTAAAGATGAAACGGAGAGATCGCTTTACTATATCCCGCAAAATAACCGCGATCATAATCATGACAGTAATTTTGCTGCCTATTACAGGTTCTGCTTTATTGTTTAATCACGAGAAGGCATTTGGGAAAAATGATGAGAGAATCTTTGGTATGAATACAAGTCGAGACATTTATTCCAATACACAATGGTATATTGATAATCCGGGATATTATAGCAGTTATTCCCTAGGTGATGAAAATAATGTAGATACAAGTTCCAATATCGATATGAATATTGCTAAGGCGTGGGAAATCACTAAGAATGCAGATTTTGCAAAACGCGAGGTAGTAGTGGCAGTTGTTGATACTGGGATTGATTACTCCCATCCAGACCTTGCACAGAATATGTGGGTGAATCAGGGTGAAATTAAGGGTGACCACATAGATAATGATCATAATGGATATGTAGATGATGTATATGGCTGGGACTTCTATAATAAAGATGCAAGTACATGTCACTATGGTATCAGCAGTGATAAAAAATCAGCATCCTTTAAAGACAATGATAATCATGGATCTCATATTGCAGGAATTATTGCAGCTGTGGCAGATAATAAAATTGGCATTGCAGGAGTTGCATCCCATATTAATATAAAGATAATGACCTTAAAAATTAATGGAGGCCCCGATGCGAGTGGTAAGATGTCAGATGCTATTAAAGCAATCCATTATGCTGAAATGATGGGAGCGGATATCTGTAATTTAAGCTGGGGAACTACCAAATATTCCGAAGAATTGAAAAGAACGATGCAAGAATCTGATATGCTGTTTGTTGCGGCAGCAGGTAATAATGGTACGAATAATGATACAAAGCCAATTTATCCGGCGGATTTTATGCTTGATAATATGATCACGGTGACTTCGATTGATGCTTTGGGAAAATTGAGCAAGTATTCGAATTATGGAGTAAATACAGTGGAAATTGCAGCACCGGGAAATGATATCTATAGTACGATCGTTGGAGGATATGGTTCAATGAGTGGTTCCTCTATGGCAGCTCCACAGGTAACGGCGGTTGCGGCAATGCTTTATGCAACGAATGATCATTTATTCGCATCTAATGTAAAGGACTTAATTATTAGTAATCTAAAACCAATATCTGATTTAGAAGAAAAAATAAAATATGCAGGAATACCGGATGCTTATAAGACGTTAAATACTGCCGGCGAATTAATTCAGGACACAGAAGCACCGAATCTGAATGCAACCTATCGTGTAGCTGATAATTATAAGAGCCGTACAGTTAATGTAAATGCAAGCGATATGGAGAGCGGCCTAAATCGAATCAAATATATGCAAGGAAATAGGAAACTGAAGGAATTCCTCCCCAGCGGTTCGGGAACGGAGGTAGATTTTGAAGATGGTCTGGGAACATTTGAAGTGAAAAAGGATGGTACTTATACGGTATTCGCTTCTGATTATGCAGGTAACTTTACGATAAAATCTATTACCGTAAAAACGGTGAAGGCGAATCAAATGAAGTTTGTAAAGAAAAAAGTAGCCATGTCTGTTGGTGAGCAATATCAGCTACAGCTTGATATAAAACCATATAACAGCACTGACATAATATATTATGTAAGTTCAAATAAATCCAAGGCAGACATTGATAGCTCGGGGATGGTAACAGCTAGAGCAAAGGGCACGGTATATATTACTGCAAAGACCCGGAGTGGCATAAAGGCAATCTGTGAAATAAAAGTAAATCAGGATGGATAAAGCATGGCAGGCTCTTTAAAAAAGGCCTGCCTTAAATTATAAAATATTTGTTGACGGATATTTACTAGTATGATATATTAAGTAAGCAAAGAAAGAGGGCTTTTTTTTTATGCCTAAAAAAGGTCTGCTGCAAAGTTTAGCGATAAGCGCAACAAGAGAAAGCGGAGGTGGATATTGTGCGCGTAAAAATCACATTGGCGTGTACTGATTGCAAACAACGCAATTACAACATGACCAAAGATAAGAAGACACATCCAGACAGAATGGAAACAAAGAAGTACTGCAAGTTCTGCAGAACCCACACATTGCACAAGGAAACAAAATAATAATAACTGAAAGGATAGTGAAGATATGGGAGAAATGACTAATTCTACTGCCGAAAAGGCTCCAAAGAGAAGTTGGTTTAAGGGTCTGAAAAGCGAATTTAAAAAAATCGTATGGACAGATAAAGAGTCTCTTATAAAACAATCAGTTGCTGTTATTAGTACGACAATTGTCCTTGGTGCAATTATATTTTTAGTAGATACTATATTCGATTTCGGTATCGCACAGATTATAAGATAAGGGTGATTATATGGCAGAAGCTAATTGGTATGTAGTTCACACCTATTCAGGGTATGAAAACAAGGTAAAAGCGAATATCGAGAAGACAATCGAGAACAGAAAGCTACAGGATCAGATTCTGGAAGTATCAGTTCCTATGCAGGATGTCATTGAAGTAAAAAATGGCGTAAAGAAACGTGTTCAAAAGAAGATGTTTCCAGGCTATGTATTGCTTCATATGGTTATGAATGACGATGTATGGTATGTAGTTCGTAATACCAGAGGTGTTACGGGATTTGTAGGCCCGGATTCAAAACAACCGGTTCCGCTGACTGAAGTAGAGATGCGCAGTATGGGAATTAAGGATGGAGAAGTTACGGTTGATTTTGAGATTGGCGATATGATAACCGTTGCTTCGGGTGTTTGGGAGAATACCACAGGTCAGATCAGAAAGATTGATCCGCATAAGCAGAGCATTACGATCAGTGTTGATATGTTTGGTCGTGAAACTCCGGTTGAGATTGGATTCAACGAAGTAAAGGTTCGCAAATAATTGTACGCAATGAAAAAGTAGGTTACAGGTGAATTGATGTATAAATTCAACTTGTATGCAGTTCGTTACGTGGGAGGGATATTCCCGCAAACACCACATTTATCAGGAGGTATGCTATCATGGCAAAAAAAGTTTCAGGTTATATCAAATTACAGATCCCAGCTGGCAAGGCTACTCCGGCTCCCCCGGTAGGACCCGCACTCGGTCAGCATGGTGTGAACATTGTTCAGTTCACAAAGGAATTTAACGCAAGAACAGCAGATCAGGATGGAATGATCATTCCGGTTGTTATTACTGTATATGCAGACAGAAGCTTCAGCTTCATTACAAAGACACCGCCGGCAGCAGTTTTATTAAAGAAAGCTCTTAATCTGAAGTCCGGTTCCGCAGTTCCTAACAAGACTAAGGTGGCTTCAATTTCAAAGGCAGAACTTCAAAAAATAGCAGAGCTTAAGATGCCTGACTTAAATGCCGCAAGCGTAGAAGCAGCTATGAGCATGATTGCTGGTACTGCAAGAAGCATGGGCATCACTGTAGTAGACTAATTAGAATGCAACGGCATACTTGAAAGAAAGTATGTGATTGATAATCTATTAATGTGGGAGGATAGTTTTCTTCCGGTAAAACCACTAGGAGGTTTATAGAATGAAAAGAGGAAAGAAATATAATGACTCTGCTAAGTTAATTGACAGAACCGTTCAGTACGATGCAGCAGAGGCAATTGGTTTAGTAAAGAAATCAGCTGTAGCTAAATTTGATGAAACAGTTGAAGCACACATCAGACTTGGCGTTGATGGACGTCATGCTGACCAGCAGGTTCGTGGCGCTGTTGTATTACCTCATGGAACAGGTAAAACAGTTCGTGTTCTCGTATTTGCAAAAGGTGATAAAGCAAATGAAGCTTTAGCAGCAGGTGCAGATTTTGTTGGAGCAGAGGATTTAATTCCGAAGATCCAGAATGAAAACTGGTTTGAATTCGATGTTGTAGTTGCAACTCCTGATATGATGGGTGTTGTTGGTCGTCTTGGTCGTGTTCTCGGACCGAAGGGATTAATGCCTAACCCTAAGGCAGGTACAGTTACAATGGATGTTACCAAAGCGATTAATGATATTAAAGCTGGTAAGATCGAATACAGACTTGATAAGACAAACATCATTCATGTTGCATTTGGTAAGGCATCCTTCACAGAGGAGCAGCTGAATGACAACTTCCAGACCTTAATTGGAGCGATTGTTAAAGCAAAACCCTCCGCAGCAAAAGGACAGTATTTAAAGAGCGTTACTTTAGCTTCTACCATGGGTCCTGGCGTTAAGCTTAATACAGCTAAATTAGGCTAATGGAAGCAACGGTTCTTAAAGAACCGATAGGAAGAAACATGGAATGAATATTTTGGGTTGACATGAATATATAGTTCGTGCTATAATCCGATTTGCAGTGAATTAAACCGATTCACTTATAACTGCCGAAGACAGTAGGTGCCGTAAGGCATAAGGTGTTACCGCCTACCGAGGAAAGTTGATTTAAATCTTATTTGATTTATAACCTCTTTCTGCTTTGGCGGGAAGAGGTTTTTTAATACAGTAAAAACGACGAAACGGTTTGATTTATATAGGTACAAGGTTGCCAATGAAAGCAATCTATGACAATACAAGGAGGTGTACGTAATGGCAAAAATTGAGCAGAAACAACCTATTGTAGAAGAAATCAAAGGTTATGTAGCTACTGCAAAAGCAGCTGTATTAGTTGATTACCGTGGTTTGACCGTTGCACAGGATACTGAACTTCGTAAGAAGTTAAGAGATGCTGGTGTGGTTTACAAGGTATACAAGAACACAATGCTGAATTTTGCATTCAAAGGAACTGCATATGAAGCATTAGCAGAGGATCTGAATGGACCGACAGCTGTGGCATTTGGTCTTGATGATGCAACAGCCCCTGCAAGAATTTTACTTGAATGCACTAAAACAATGCCTAAGTTAGAATTTAAGGCAGGCGTTGTTGAAGGAAATTACTACGATGCTAAGAAGCTTGAAGTTATCGCAACGATTCCTTCAAGAGAAGTTCTTATTTCCAAATTACTTGGAAGCTTACAGTCTCCGATTGCAAACTTTGCTCGTGTTATTAAGCAGATTGCAGAGAAACAGGCGTAATAAAGCGTTAGTAAAGTAAGCAATCTGCTCGCAGATTGCAGAGAAGCAGGCGTAATAAAAGCGTTAGTAAGTTAAGCAATCTGCTCGCAGATTGCAAAAATCAGGTTGAATGCCTGATTTAGACAGTTAAGTTAGAACAGACATGATCATGGGAATATAAACAACCCGAATTTAATCAAATAACAAATAATTTATGGAGGTAATCGTAATGACAACTCAGGAATTTATCGAGGCTATTAAGGGTCTTACTGTATTAGAATTAAATGATTTAGTTAAAGCATGTGAAGAAGAATTTGGTGTTTCCGCAGCAGCAGGTGTTGTAGTTGCAGCAGCAGGTCCTGCAGCAGGCGCAGCAGCTGAAGAAGAGAAGACAGAATTCAACGTAGAGTTAACCGAAGTTGGTCCTAACAAGGTTAAGGTTATCAAGGTAGTTCGTGAAGCTACAGGCTTAGGCTTAAAGGAAGCTAAGGATCTTGTAGATGCAGCTCCTAAGATGTTAAAAGAGGCTGCTAGCAAAGCTGAAGCTGATGACATCAAGGCTAAGTTAGAAGCTGAAGGCGCAAAGGTTACATTAAAATAATATTGAAATTTATAATAGGAGGGTATCTCCAAAGTCTAGAAACGACTTTGGAGATACCCTCTTTTTTAAATAAATTGTTATTGCAAATGAATAAATTTAATATGCTTTTAAAAATTTAAAAATTAGTAATCATTATATATAAAAGTAGTCATTATTACTATTTATTTACGTGATTTAATGAAATAAATATAAATATACTATACTGTCAATTTCGTTTATTGACAAAAATATAAATATATGAGAAAATCTTCAAAATCACGTAATATTCAATAAAATAGAGATATAAATTATTGATTATAACGTGATAATTATAATTTATGAGGGGATAAGGATCTGAAAATGAAAGTATTCAAAAAGTTGGCTGTTACAGTTTTAACTTTATCAATACTGATTGCAAATATGCAAGTCGGTAATGGTAAAGTTACTCAAGCTGCGACTAGTTCAAAAAATCTTGCTGCACAATACTTGAATGCAGTTGATAAGTATCTTCACTTAGGCGAGAAAAGCCAGAATTCATTCGATTTTAATATTAAGAGTTCGGCGAAAGATAAAAAAGCAAAGTACGTCTGGGCTATTAATAAACAAAAAGGTAAGCCCGATGCAGTATCCATTAACAATAAGACAGGTGTTGTAACAGCAAAGAAAATCGGTACAGCATATATTTACTGTAAAATAACGAAAGCGAATGGTACCGTGCTAAAACCGGAAACTTCCGTTATTGTAAGAAATAATGTGAAAGAAATTAATATCAGTGATGTTTCTAATCATCAGACAGTTGCGGTAGATTCTGAATTAAACTTCGGTTATCAGGTAATCAATACCGAAGCCAGTGCAAAAACGGCTACTTCTGATATTATCAAATGGGAACTTCAAGCTGATACTGCTGGTACTACAGTCTCTTCTAAAGGTGTAACCAAGTCATCAAAGGAAGGAACATTCCAGATTCGGGCAGTAAGTTTCCAAGGCAGTAACGAATACTCAAAATGGCTGAAGAATAAGTCGGCGAATGAAAAGTACATAACAGCATCCAGCCAGTGGTATACAATCTTTGTAGAGAAAAATTTGAAAGAAGCAGTAGTTACAAACCAGGCAGAGCTGGAAGCTGCATTAAATGACAAGAATATTACATTAATATCAATACAGACAAATGATGCTATCAAATTTAGTGTTCCCAAAGGAGATTATTCCAATAAATCTATTTCTGTAAATGCTCCCAATGCAGATGTGGATAATGAGGGTACCTTTAAACATGTTGTCATCCAGGCGATTAAAGATACAACCTGGATTGAATTTGGTAAAGGGAACAGTATTTATACGGATGATTCTCATGCAAGAATAGTGATTGCTAAGGATTCAAATATAAAGGAAATCGTAATAGGCAGTCCTAATTCAATTGTGAATATTGTGGCTGATGGAAATATCAATATGGTTACATTATTACAGCCGGCACAGGTTTCATTCTCAGGAACTAGCAGTAACGTCCCTGTAGTAGTAGAGAGTGCTGCAGCCGGCAGTAGTTTGTCTTCGTCTATACCTCTGAATCTGAATATGATGGCCGATACATCAGTGGATCTTAATAAAGGCGCTGAGGGCACAGTATTAAACAGGGTAGACAACACAGTGGAAGTAAGCGTAACAAATGATACTAAAAAAGAAGTTCAGTTATTAACCAATAATGTTGGCGAGCAAGTGGTTGCTCCCGGTACGAGTGCTGTTAGTAACGTGGAAACAGGGAAAAAACCAACGACAAAGCCAACCATAACCCCGGTGATTACTCCTGCAAATCCGACGGAAGCTCCAAATGGAGGCGGATCGGGTGGATCAAGTGGAGGCGGACCAGGTGGAGGTGGACCAGGTGGAGGTGGACCGATAGATACTCCCGCACCCTCTGGTGATGCACAATTAAAGAGCTTTACTATTGGAAATGATAGTGTGCTTACCTTGGCAGGGTTAGAAGTGACCAATCCATCATTAGATATAGGTGCTAATAAGGATGTGCATGTCAACGATGTATTTGAAGGAATTACTGTAATACAAAAGGACAGTAATGCTTCTGTTCAAGTAATTATTAATAATGTTACAATAGATAAATCTTTATTTGCAAAATATAAACTTTTGCCAAAAAACATTATAGTGATTAAGGTAACAGCACAAAACGGTACGATAAAATATTACAAAGTAACTTTGAGATTAATTAATAGTAACCCGATAGCGATTGATGATTCCGACACTATGGATGAAGATGATAACTCCAGATTAATTGATGTAATTAAGAATGATAAAGATGAAAATATGGATGTATTGACAATCCGCTCCTATACGCAAAGTGTAAACGGCGGATTGGTTGAGCAGGTTGGTAGTCTGTTGAAATATACTCCGAAAAAAGATTTTAATGGGGAAGATAGTTTCAGCTACACGGTCAGTGATGGTAAGGGAGGTACTTCCACAGCAACGGTAACCGTAACGGTAAGAGCAGTTAATGATATTCCGTTCGGCACAGAAGATAAGTATTCTTTGAAACCTAATACTTCAATTGACATTACAAATGTACTGGATAATGACATTGACATCGATACTCCGAAAAATGCTTTAACTGCAAGGCTAAAACAGGGACCTCAGTATGGTACGATTGAAGAATATAATAAAACCTGTTTTAGATATACTCCAAATCCAAATTATGAAGGTAATGATTCCTTTACTTATATTATTAATGATGGTGAGTATGACTCGGAACCTGTTACAGTGAGTATTACGATTATAAATGTACCGTTTGAAGCAGTAGATGATAGATATGGCACATTAGAAGATACTCCGGTAACGATTAAAGTATTGAATAATGATTATAAAAACGGTGGAGTGATTAATTCAATCAGCGTATCAGATGCTAAGTATGGTACTTTGAAAGTAAATGATGATATGACAGTGCTTTATACTCCAAAACCTAATTCTAATTATACTGATACCTTTGAATATACAGTAACTTATAACGGTGATCAGAAGTCA
This sequence comes from Bacillota bacterium, assembly GCA_023393095.1. Lineage (GTDB taxonomy): Bacteria > Bacillota > Clostridia > Lachnospirales > Lachnospiraceae > Mobilitalea. Next base: position 9,577 of record JAEWMT010000118.1, on the reverse strand, counting down.
ACAGCTAAAGTTGTAGTAAGTTTCACTCCAGTCAATGATGCACCGGTAGCTGTCGATAATACATATGAAATTGATGAGGATGCCGGAGCGGTGACTTTGGATGCATTATCAAACGATGAAGATATTGATGGTACTAATATGACGATTTATGATTTTACAAAGCCTGAGCTGGGTCAGTTAACAGTTGATTTTGGTTCTAAAAATTTTATATACAAACCGAAAGATAATGTGAGCGGTGTGGATACATTTAAATATAGGCTTCGTGATGCAGATAAAGCAATATCAGACTATGCTACTGTAACTATTACAATTAGATCCATAGATGATATCCCTAAAATTATAGATGATCATTTTGATTTGACGGAGGATAAATCTGAGACACTCGATGTATTGGCAAATGACAGTGATGTAGAGGGTGACTCATTTTCATTGGTAAGTTGTACGAATGGAACCAAAGGTACTACTAAGATTATTGATAATAAGATATTATATACTCCATATGAGGACGCCTTTGGAGGTGATTCATTCAGTTATACTGTAGTTTATGATAAGGATAAATCATTAATAACTGCAAATGTAGATTTATCTATTAAGCAGGTTGATGATGCCCCAATTGCTGTCCCGGACGATTTATACACCGACGAGGACACACCTATAACTTTTGACTTGAGAGGGAATGATGTATGTAAAGATAAATGTTGGCTGGACTTTGCGCTAGATCAGCTGCCTAGCCATGGAAAAGTATATTGTAGTTATTCCGAAGGAATAATAAAATATACACCAGATTTAAATTATAATGGGACCGATAGTTTTAAATATCATGTTATAAATTATAGTGGTGATAAATTATCCTCGAACGTTGCAGATGTTTCAATAACGATAAAACCAGTGACTGATCCATATAAAGCAATTGATGATTCTATCACGGTGGATAATAATAGTAGTGGATCATATGACATATTAAGCAATGACCAGAATATCGATAACCTGAAATTTACCCTATTAAGTGTAGGTGCGTGCAGCAATGGAGGTACTGCTTCCATCAATAAGACTGATAACACGATTATATATACACCACAAAAAGATTATATAGGTATGGATAGCTTTACTTATCTGGTGAGGGATGAGAATGGTAAGGAATCTACTGCAACAGTAACAGTAACTATTAAACTTGGCAAACCTGTGGTTAACCCAGATAGTGATATTACTTTAAATGAGGATACATCAATTCTTATAGATGTACTCAAAAATGATGTGAATGCAGGTCCGAATCCTACAATATATATTTCTAATCTGCATAATGGTACCGCTATTGTTGAAAAAACTCCCGAGGGATATCAGATGATACGTTATACACCAAATCCGGATTATAATGGAATAGATACCTTTACTTATGGTATTAATAATGGAGTTCAAGGGTCTAATCTTGAAACAGTAACATTAAATATTGATTCTATATATGATAATCCGTTAGCAGTTGATGATGTGGTAGTTATGTATTCCGATGAAAGTATATTCCCTAATTATTTGGCTAATGATAAGCTGGAAAAAGGTGATAGCTTTACGTGTACTTTCGACTATGATACTAAAAAACTAAATCTTAATAAAAATGGCGGAACTATTAATATAAGCTCCATAAATCACCAAACGGTAGGTATTACTTATATCACATATACTTTAACAGTTGTAGGAAAGCCGGAGATTCCAACAACATCAGCAAAAATTAAGGTGTGTATTGTTCCCAAAACAGAATCTTTTACTCTATGTCCTTATTATAGCGATAGCGAAAAGGAATCTCGTGGTCAAAAATATGAAGTATATGCAGATGGACACTGTAAATTTACTACGAGTAGCTTAACTAACGATCAAGGAATTTTGTACATATATGATAGTAATGGTAGATTAATTGGCAATAGTACTGATTCAGTAAATCCATCATTGGAACTTGACCTAAAAGAGGGAATATATTATCTATATGCCCGAATTCATCGCTCGAATGTAGATTTCGATTATAGCGTAAATGTTACATTTACTAAAAAATAATTTATGATCTTTAATTTTGATAATAACAATTGTAATAAGTAAATTTGGATAAACCGGGTGCTTTTGAAATAAGTTACCCGGTTTATCATATGCTAGCATAAGAGAAACAATCGTTATTATTATCAGATCGATTATATTCTAGAGTTTGGAATATAAAGAAGCAGAGATTGGATAGAATGATGAAACTGCGATGTATCATCATGTTGTTACGAAACTATGGTGATTATTGTATCTATTTATTTTACATAATTAAAAAATATTTATTAAAATATGCTAATTAGTCCCTTTGACTAATTGACAAAAAAACAGTTTTATGGAAAAATATATGAAATCATGTAAAATGTCATAAAATGGTGTTAAAAATTGATGACTATGACGTGATAATAATATTATACGAGGGGATAAAACATGACTAAAAAAGTATTTAAAAGGTTAATGGTTACAGTTTTAACTTTGGCAATGCTGATTGCTAATATGCAAGCCACTAATGGTATGGTTGCTAAAGCTGCGACAAGTTCAAAAAGTCTTGCTGAGCAATATCTGAATGCAACTAATAAGTATCTACACTTAGGTACCAAAACTCAGAACACATTTGATTTTAATATTAAGAGCTCGGCGATAGAAAAAAAAGCCAAGTATGTCTGGACTGTTGATAAGAAAAAGGGAAATCCCGATTCAGTATCGATTAACAGTAAGACAGGTGTTGTAACAGCAAAAAAAGTTGGTACAGCATATATTTACTGTAAAATAACGAATTCAAAAGGTTCCGTAATAAAACCGGAAACTTCTGTTACAGTAAGAAATAATGCGAAAGAAATTAGTATCAGTGAAGTTTCTAATTATCAGATAGTTGCAGTAGGGTCTGAATTAAAATTTGGATATCAGGTAGCTAATACCGAAGCCGGAGCAAAAATTGCTACCTCTGATATTATTAGATGGGATATTCAAGAAGATAAGGCTGGAACTACAGTATCTTCGAAAGGTGTAACCAAGTCATCAAAGGAAGGAACCTTCCAGATTCGCGCAGTATGTTTTCAGAGTAGTAGCAAGTACTCAGCATGGTTAAATAATAAGGCAGCGAATGAAAAGTACATAACTGCATCCAGTCAGTGGTATACAATCTTTGTTGAGAAGAATCTGAAAGAAGCAGTGGTAACAAATCAGACAGAGCTGGAAGCTGCATTAAATGATAAGAATATTACATTGATATCAATACAGACGAAAGAGGCTATCAATTTTAATATTCCCAAAGGAGATTACTCTGATAAGAGTATCACCGTAATAGCTCCCAATGGTGATGTGAATAATAAAGGAACCTTTAAACATATTGTCATTCAGGAGATTAAAGATACAACATGGAATGAATATGCTAGCAATAACTCTATTTATTTGAATGATTCGTTGGCAAGATTAGTGATTGACAATATGGCTACTCTAAACGAAATTGTTGTTAGCTGTTGTAATTCGAATATAAATATTGTGGCTAATGGAAGTATAAATATAGTTTCATTATCACAACCGGCTCAGGTTTCCTTCACAGGAACTAGCAATAGAGTCCCTGTGGCAGTAGAGAGAACAGCAGCCGGCAGCACAATATCTTCATCTATACCTCTGAATCTGAATATGATGGCCAATACAGCAGTTAATTTAAGTAAAGGCGCTGAAGGCACAGTACTAAACAGAGCGGATAATACAGTAGGCGTAAATGTTACAAATGATACTCAAAAAGAAGTTCAGTTATTAACTAATAATGTTGTAGATCAAGTGGTTGCTCCTACGCACCCGACGGGGACTCCTGCTGGACCAACAGGATCAACTGGACCAGGTGGATCGACCCCTATTCCAGTAAAAAAGCCTATAGCAAAACCTGATTCCGCCGATGTATTAAGTACTGAGTATGTTGATATTCCTATATTAAATAACGATGTACCAGAAGGGTATACTAGCATAACCGTTGTGCAACCAGAAAATGGAACAGCAGTTGCAGAGGATAAAAATGGTGATAAGGTTTGTGAGATAATATGTTATACACCGAAATCAAATTTTGAAGGAGTAGACAAATTTACTTATTATCTTACTAATTCTGCGGGTAATTCAAATGTAGCTGAAGTAACGATTAATGTAACTTATAATCTTCCTATTTTAGTTAATAAAAGTGTGGACGCTTCTTGTGGTTATGATTATAAACTAAATATTTTAGAATTTGATGAGTTAGATGAAAATGAAACCTACAGTGTCTCATTAGAGCCCTATGATAAGAACTTTTTTACAGTTACTGGAAGTATTGCAGAAGGACCCATTAGTGATATAGTTAAAGGAAATAAAATAGAAATTAATATAAAAGTGATATCAGACGCTCCAAATGATATTAGAAAAGAAATTCAATATAAATTAACGGATTCTAAAAATCATTATAAAATTGGTAAGATTACTGTATGCCTTTACCCTTTGATAAAAGAGTTTAAAGTAAAAGCATACTTAGGTAGTAATAATTATATAAATGATTACATGCTTTCAATTAATAATATTGGAAATTATAAATTTACGGTTGACTCACTTAATCAAGAAAATATAAAATTATATTTATGTAATAATGATGGTGGTCATACGATAAATGATAATACTGATTTTAATACAACTGCAACATTAGATCATAATTTTGACGGTAATGGGATTTATTGGCTACGCATTGAAACACCGAATCCTTCTACTACTGATGAATATACTATAAAGATGCAATACATGGGTAATTAATATTACAATCAATAAAGTAAGTAACCATCTGCTTAATAAGGTGCGTACAGTATGGTAGGGGATAGTCTGAATGCAGGCTTCCCCTGTTTTATTTTTACTCTATGCCACATATTTTATAAATTCTTTATTTTCAAATTGTTATTAGTAGAAATTACCTGAAAACCACACGTTAGCCTGTGGTGCAAAACTTATCTTAGAGTGTTTGGAAAGAGGTTTGTATCTAAGTTGGGATGCTCAGAACATAGGCTCGGTTGCTTTGGCAGGGAAGTTCGGTTATCATTTTGATAAAGAATATACGGCATATGAAGTGGTTGGATATTAATACGCCAAGCGGAAATCAATTGCATGGATGATGTGTCCTAAGAGATTTACAATAGACTCACAATTTGCAAAGGCAGCAAATTGCTCGTTATACAAACACCACCTATGGTGGCATGCCAAGCGGAAGATTCATCTGCTTGGCTGAATTTATACAATTTAAATAAGCCCGCAGAACGCGCGGGCTTATTTAAATTGTATAAATTTGTTTGTATAAAATAAAAAAAATCAACATTTTACGTTGACAGTTGAAAATAAGTATGGTAGTATGAAAGATGCACTATTGTGGTGTTGTATGCCTATGTATTTATATTATAGCATATATGAAAGAAAATGAAAAGAAGTTTTTTAAGCAAGAGATATACAAAAAATTCAAGGGGTGAAAACGTCAATGGACAAGAACAGAATGCATCCAATTAAGGTTGGTAATAACGTTAGAATGAGTTACTCCAAGCAGAAGGAAGTCCTGGAGATGCCCAATCTCATTGAAGTACAGAAGGATTCCTATCAGTGGTTTTTAGACGAGGGACTCAAGGAAGTATTCGATGATATTTCTCCAATAGCAGATTACAGTGGGCATTTGAGTTTGGAATTCGTAGACTTTGCTTTATGTGAGGATGACATCAAATATACGATCGAGGAATGTAAGGAAAGAGATGCAACATATGCAGCTCCTTTGAAAGTAAAAGTCAGACTTCATAATAAAGAAAACAACGAGATCAACGAGCATGATATCTTCATGGGAGATTTACCGTTGATGACGGAAACCGGTACCTTTGTAATTAATGGCGCAGAGAGAGTTATCGTTAGCCAGTTAGTACGTTCCCCTGGTATTTATTATTCAATAGATCATGATAAAATCGGTAAGAGATTATTCTCTTCCACTGTTATCCCGAACAGAGGAGCATGGCTGGAATATGAGACAGATTCCAACGATGTATTTTATGTACGTGTTGACCGTAATAGAAAGGTTCCGATCACTACCTTTGTGAGAGCTTTGGGTTATGGAACCAATGAAGAAATCAAGCAGTTATTCGGTGAGGAACCGAAGATCCTTGCAAGTCTTGCCAGAGATCCAAGTACCTCTAAGGATCCGGCCGGAAGCTATCAGGACGGTTTACTTGAATTATACAAGAAGCTTCGTCCCGGTGAGCCGCTAGCAGTTGAAAATGCGGAGTCCTTATTGAACAGCATGTTTTTTGATGCAAGAAGATATGATCTTGCCAAGGTTGGTAGATATAAATTTAATAAGAAGCTGCATTTCCGTAACAGAATTGTAGGCTTTGTACTTTCTGAGGATGTAGTAGATCATTCCACGGGTGAGATTATTGCAAGTGCCGGAACACAGGTTGACGATAAACTGGCAAGACAGATTCAGAACTCGGCTGTACCTTTTGTAATGGTACAAGCGGAAGAGCGTAATGTTAAGGTTATCGCTAACATGATGGTTGATTTAACTTATTATGTTGATGTTGACAAGAAGGAACTTGGTATTGCCGAGGATGTATACTATCCTGTACTTAAGAATATTTTGGCTGAAAATTCTGATATTGAAGCTATCAAAGAAGCAATTAAGAAAAATATCAATGAATTGATTCCGAAACATATTACCAAGGAAGATATTATTGCTTCCATTAACTATAACATTCATTTGGAATATGGAATTGGTAATGCCGATGATATCGATCATCTGGGTAACAGAAGAATCAGAGCGGTTGGTGAATTATTACAAAACCAGTACCGTATCGGTCTTTCCAGAATGGAACGTGTTGTAAGAGAAAGAATGACAACTCAGGATCTTGAGGGTATCAGTCCTCAATCCCTGATTAATATTAAACCGGTAACCGCAGCGGTGAAGGAGTTCTTCGGAAGCTCCCAGCTGTCCCAGTTCATGGATCAGCACAACCCCCTCGGTGAATTAACCCATAAGAGACGTCTTTCCGCACTTGGACCTGGTGGTTTGTCCCGTGATAGAGCAGGATTCGAGGTACGTGACGTTCACTATTCCCATTACGGAAGAATGTGTCCGATTGAGACTCCCGAAGGTCCTAACATCGGTCTGATCAACTCACTTGCAACCTATGCAAGAATTAATGAATATGGCTTTATTGAAGCTCCATATCGTAAATGTGATAAAACAGATCCAATGAATCCGAGAGTTACAGATGAAGTTATTTATATGACAGCGGATGAAGAAGACAAATATATCGTTGCTCAGGCAAATGAAGAGCTAAATGAAAACGGTTATTTTGTAGGCAACAGTATATCCGGTCGTCATAGAGAAGAAACCTCTGAGTATGAGAAGCATCTGATTGACTATATGGATGTATCTCCTAAGATGGTATTCTCCGTAGCTACCGCATTAATTCCTTTCCTTGAAAATGACGATGCGAACCGTGCCCTCATGGGTGCAAACATGCAGCGTCAGGCAGTTCCACTTCTTTTAACAGAGGCACCTGTAGTAGGAACCGGTATTGAAGCTAAGGCAGCAATTGACTCCGGTGTTTGTGTAGTAGCAAAGAAAGCCGGTGTGGTTGAACGCGTTACAGCGAAAGAAGTAATTATTAAAAATGATGATAATACAAAATCCTCTTACCGTATGATTAAATTTTCAAAGAGTAACCAGGGAACCTGTATTAACCAGAGACCTATTGTATACAGAGGTCAGAAGATTGCAGCAGGTCAAGTTATTGCGGATGGTCCTTCCACTTCCAAGGGAGAGCTTGCGCTTGGTAAGAACCCATTAATCGGCTTCATGACTTGGGAAGGTTATAATTACGAGGATGCGGTACTCCTTAGTGAGAGACTGGTACAGGAGGATGTATATACCTCAGTTCATATCGAAGAATATGAAGCAGAATCCAGAGATACCAAGCTCGGACCGGAAGAGATTACAAGGGATGTTCCGGGTGTCGGTGATGATGCTCTGAAGGATCTTGACGAAAGAGGAATTATTCGTATCGGTGCCGAGGTTCGTGCGGGAGATATTCTTGTTGGTAAGGTTACACCGAAGGGTGAGACCGAGTTAACCGCAGAAGAAAGATTACTCCGTGCTATCTTTGGTGAGAAGGCAAGAGAAGTAAGAGATACCTCTCTTCGTGTTCCTCACGGTGAGTATGGCATTATCGTTGATGCTAAAGTATTTACAAGGGAGAACGGTGATGATTTATCACCAGGTGTTAACCAGACCGTTCGTGTATATATCGCTCAGAAGAGAAAGATCCAGGTTGGTGATAAGATGGCTGGTCGTCATGGTAACAAGGGTGTTGTTTCCCGTGTACTTCCGGTAGAAGATATGCCATTCTTACCAAACGGCAGACCACTTGATATCGTTCTTAATCCCCTTGGTGTACCTTCACGTATGAATATAGGACAGGTACTGGAAATCCATCTGTCCTTGGCATCAAAGGTACTTGGAATTGATATTTCAACTCCGGTATTTGACGGAGCTGATGAGTTCGATATTATGGATACCTTGGAAATTGCAAATGATTTTGCAAATACCTCCTGGGAGGAATTTGAAGCAAAATATAAAGATAACCTTGATCCTGAATTTATGGATTATCTGAAGATGCATCCGGAACATAGAGAGGACTGGAAGGGTGTACCAATCAACCGCGATGGTAAAGTAAGACTTCGCGATGGTAGAACCGGAGAGTATTTCGATGGCTCCGTTACGGTTGGTTTTATGCATTATTTGAAGCTCCATCATTTGGTTGATGATAAGATCCATGCTCGTTCCACTGGCCCTTACTCCTTAGTAACACAACAACCATTAGGTGGTAAAGCACAGTTCGGTGGACAGAGATTTGGTGAGATGGAGGTTTGGGCACTCGAAGCTTACGGTGCTGCTTACATCCTTCAGGAAATCTTAACAGTAAAATCCGATGATGTTACAGGTCGTGTTAAGACCTATGAAGCTATTATAAAGGGCGAGAATATTACGGAGCCCGGTATTCCGGAATCCTTCAAGGTTCTCTTAAAAGAGCTTCAATCCCTGGCACTGGATGTTACGGTTCTTGATGAGAACGGTGCCGAGGTGAAGATGTCAGAAAGTATTGAATATGGTGATTCTGACCTGACTCCATTAATTGAAGGCGAAAATAATTTCAGATATGATGAAGGCTATGAAGATGCCGGCTTTACCCAAGGAAATGTAGAAGAAATTGATTCTGATATTTTCGATATTTATGAAGATGAATCGGAAGAATCGGAAGAATCTGAAGATGTACTGGAAGACGGAATTTATGAAGAAGAAGATGACATAGAATTTTCCGAAGAATCGGAAGAGGAAGATGAATAATCTTAACGAAGGGAGAGCCAAGGAATGTCTGAATTAGTAAGTAGCATTCAAGAGATAACCTATGATGCAATTAAAATTGGTTTAGCTTCACCTGAAAAAATCAGAGAGTGGTCAAAAGGAGAAGTTAGAAAGCCGGAGACAATCAATTACAGAACCTTA
>JAEWMT010000086.1 GCA_023393095.1 Bacillota bacterium | reverse complement strand
CATTATTGACGGAATTTGTACCAATGTCGAGTATCAGTATGAATTACTGGAGCGTGAAGAAATTATTTCAGGAAAATATCATACAGGATTGATTGAGGCAAAGTAAGATTATGAGAACAAACCCATTTAAGAAGCAATATGCTACAACTAATATATATCGCGCAAGACTGCAGGATAATCAGCAACCAGAGGAAGAGAAGCCCAATGTACCACAGGGAATTATGACGAAATGCCCGAAATGTGGTAAGGTCATTTATACAAAGCTTCTTCTAAAAAATTATAAAAGGTGTGATGAGTGCGGATATCATTATAAGGTTTCTGCTAATGAACGCTTTGCAATGATACTGGATAGCGGGGAGTTACGTGAATTTGACGCCCAAATGTCAACAAGGGATCCCTTGAATTTCCCGGGATATGGAGATAAACTGGTTAAGACGCAGACACTGACAGGGTTAGTGGATGGAGTAGTAACTGGTAAGGGTAGAATCAATGGACTGCCGGTTATGCTCGGAGTTATGGATGCTTCCTTCTTTATGGGAAGTATGGGAACAACCATTGGGGAAAAGCTGGTCCGATTATTTGAGCGTGCAACCAGAGAAAGACTTCCGGTTATTATATTTACCGCTTCTGGTGGAGCGAGAATGCAAGAGGGAATTTTCTCCCTGATGCAGATGGCTAAGGTCAGTGCCGCCGCCGCTAAGCATAGTGAGGCAGGATTATTATATATTACTGTACTGACTGATCCTACGACGGGTGGAGTTACGGCAAGCTTTGCGATGTTGGGTGATATCATTCTGGCGGAACCCGGTGCGTTAATAGGTTTTGCCGGCCCGAGAGTTATTGAGCAGACGATAGGGCAGAAGCTCCCGGAAGGCTTTCAGCGTGCAGAATTTTTACTGGAGCATGGCTTTGTGGATCAGATTGTTCCAAGAGATCAGTTGAAAGAAACCCTAGGTACATTGATTAAGTTACATTCGCTGGGTGATAGAGAATAATTCACTTTACAAATATTTTGCTGATGCCAAAATTCTCAGTGTCTTGGCGGAATGGAGATTAATATGAGTTTAACACCATGGGAAAAAGTGAAGCTGGCCCGAATGCCGGTAAGACCCACAGGGCTAGATTATATAGATCGAATTTTTGATAATTTTATGGAAATGCACGGCGACCGTTATTATGGAGATGACCAAGCAATTGTCGGCGGAATAGCTTTCTTTGGCGATATACCTGTTACTGTCATTGCGCAGCAAAAGGGTAGAAATACAAAGGAAAACATAGCAAGAAACTTTTCCATGCCCCATCCAGAGGGCTACCGTAAAGCGATACGTTTAATGAAGCAGGCGGAGAAGTTTCATCGTCCTGTTATTTGCTTTATTGATACACCGGGAGCATTCTGTGGCCTAGGTGCCGAGGAGAGAGGACAGGGAGAGGCGATTGCGGCAAACCTTGCTGAAATGATACTCTTAAAAACGCCTATTATATCCGTTGTTATCTCGGAGGGAGGAAGTGGCGGTGCACTTGCACTTGGAGTAGCAGATAAAGTTTATATGCTGGAGCATGCAATTTATGCAATTCTTTCACCAGAGGGCTTTGCAAGTATCCTATATAAGGATTCTACGAAAGCGGAGCAAGCAGCTAGGGATATGAAGCTTACCGCTCAGGACTTACTACAGTTTGGTATCGTTGATGGAATCATTCCGGAGCCGGCTGGCGGTGCACATAATGATTATGATTTGATGGCACAGAACATTAAAACAGTAGTTGAAAAAGAATTACAAAAATTGATGAAGTTAGATACTACAGAGTTGCTGGAGATGAGATATCAGAAATTCCGTAAAATATAATAATGAAACCCAAATTAGTTATATATCTCTTTAAATTAATAAAATGTGCTAAATTTATTTTAAGTGGATGCCTCAAAAGTATATATAAATATAAAACTGTTGATATAATTTTTACCAACAGTTTTTTAGTATATATAAAAACATTTCAAGTACGAGGAGAAACGGTATGAAACTTAGAGAAAATTATACATGCCCTGTAGAACTTGTTCACGACATGATTAAAGGAAAATGGAAATCAATTATCTTATGGAGTTTAAGAAACGGCAATGTTTCATTTTCCACAATGAAAAAAGACATTAAAGGTATATCGGAGAAAATGCTTATTGAACAGTTAAAAGAGCTTTCAGAATACGGATTTGTCGATAAGGTTACTTATGAGGGGTATCCACTAAGGGTTGAATACTTTTTGAAAAAGCCTAATGGTGAAAAAATTGTAGAAGCTTTGGCAATTATGCAGGCTATTGGAATTGATTATTTTAAAGATCATGGAATGGAACATATTTTAATTGAAAGAGGAATTATACTAAATGATAATACCTTACAAAAAAGTAAGTAATTTACTGGATTATTCTATCATGATATAATAGCTTTAACAAAAGTATTTTTGCATTATTATATGGCCAAGAAAATATTATGGTATTCAATTAAGTCATTAATAAAGTAATTTACGCTTATATATGAGGGAGTTATTATATATGCTGGTAACAAGCAATGGTATCAAAGATGGAATGATTGAAGAGAAGTATGGTGGCAGAGGAACTCAATTTGACGATTACGGTACTCCGAATTGCTCAATTCCTTTGAAAATTGAAGGTGCACCAACAGAGACATATCCTAGAATCTTATACATTAAAAGGAATATATAAAAATTAATATATTTATAGGAGTACAGATGAGTATAGAAGAGCAATTTAATATTATTTCTGAACAATATGATACACAGCGAAGGCAGCTACTTCCATGTTTTGATGATTATTACAATCTTCCGCTTACAGTAATAGATTATAAGGGAGAAGCACCTAATGTTCTAGATATAGGCAGTGGTACTGGATTGTTTTCGGCAATACTTTTAAGTAAATATCCGAAAGCTAATATCACTTTGATTGATTTATCAGACGGAATGTTAGATATTGCAAAAAGACGTTTTAATAATAATCAGAATATAACGTATATTAATGAAGATTATACTAAATATGATTTCAACACGAAGTTTGATATTATAATATCAGCGTTATCGATTCATCATTTGTCGGCTATCGATAAGGAAAATTTATATAATAGATGTTATAACGCTTTGAAGGATGGTGGGATTTTTATCAATGTAGATCAGGTTTTAAGTCCCCATCCGGAGGTTGAAACCACGTTTTTAGATATATGGAGAAAAACAGTAGAAAATAGTGGTCTATCAAAAGATGAAATTCAAAAGGCTTATGAGAGAGTCAGTTATGATGATCCCTCAACCATGGCCGAACAAGTAAAATGGTTAAACAGTGCCGGTTTTCGTTATGTGGATATTTTATATAAGTACTATCATTTTTGTGTTTTTTATGCAAAAAGATAGTGTTGCAAATGGATAAGTCTAATCGATAATAAACTCGATTAGACTTCTATTGTATTACTATGCTATATAGTGGAGTTAATGAAGGAAAAGAATTGCACTGATCGCTTATAAGGTATCAAAATTTATAAGGATTATTATATCCTTTTAAGCCTCACGATACTTGAGGTAAAAGTACCTCCATAACTTTCTATATAATCCCGGTATTCTTCATAATTAATATAATATAGTTTCCCCCAGGAGGAGATGCGAAGCATAATCCGATTGGCGATTTCATCTTTAATTATTCCGGTGACAGTGACATAATGACCGTTGACGTCCGATGCCTCAACCTTATAATAATAGGGTTTCTTCTTCTTGATTGGCCCTTCTGTCGGAGGATTTGGCGCTGTATCAGTAGGCTGCTTAACATCTGAGAGCTCCGGAGGATTCGGTATCGTATCAGTGGGATGCTTGGTATCTGAGAGCTCTGTATGGTCAGATAGTTTAGAATTTTCTTTAAGATATTCTATTACTCTTATCGTATAAAATGAAATCCCCTTTTTACCCCATAGCTTCGGTGTATTCGGTCCGATTGATAAAATCACGGGGATATCCTTTGATAGCATTTCTTCCATCATATCCAGCATATCATAATAAGTAAGTTTCCATTGCCAAGAAGCCTGATAACCTAGGCCATAGGCATCGGAATAATCATTTATTACCGAAGCGATCTTGATACCAAGAACTGCAATAATCGGTTTTGTTTTCGTGTAGCGGTTATTGATAAGACGGATATAGGTTTGATAATTTTCATATTTAATCGGGTTCCCTTGGTGAAGAGCTATTTCAGTTACCGGTGTTCTCATTGCTTTATTTTGTAAAGCGAGATATAGAAATAGATCAGCAGTAGCAATAGTTCCACACCCATAGTTATGAAGAACATAATCCCTGCTATATTTTCGGTCAGTCGGAAACCACATTTGGCTGCCCCCATAGTAGATTGAGGAATCTTTGATTACTGGGAGATACATTGGGTTGAGTAATTCTGATTTTAGTTTGTTGTCTGATTGCACCCTGCTGCTCCAAATATTATGTTCTCGTAGATATATTATTCAGGTGGGTTTTTCCGAGTTACATGTGGATAAGTTACAAAACTGCACGAATATAAGAAATATAAAGGAAAAAGAGCAGATAACCATATTTTCAGGTTAACGGCTCTTTTCAATATTTTATTTCATAAATTTATTTGGGTGTCAAATTCTTACGCCGACTTACTCAGCACTATATAATGAAAACGGCGCGTGAAGACAACCTC
>JAEWMT010000004.1 GCA_023393095.1 Bacillota bacterium | reverse complement strand
CTATTGATCTTAATATAATCACTGCCGTTCCTGCGCTTTTTGCTGTAACCTTTCCGGTTGCATCTACCGTAGCAACTGACGTATTACTTGAAATCCAAGTTACTGCATTGTTGCTAGCATTCGTCGGCAGTAACGTATAAGCTAGTTTGGCTGACTCTCCAGCATACATTGTTTTTGTCGTTTCATTCAGAGCCAAGGATACTACCGGTATCAGTATGTTAATGTTACAATATGCTATCACCTTAGGATTATCCTTTGATTTTGCTACAATTGTAACTGTGCCGGGTTTCAATAATGTTACCAAACCGTTCGTACTTACCGTTGCCTTTGAAACATCCGTTGTATCCCATTCAATATCTTTCATTTCAGCATTATCAGGAGAGACGGTAGCTCTCAGCTGAAATTGTTTCATAGAAAGATTTGCTGTTACATTCGTATCTGATAAAGTAATCTTTTCTACCGGCTGACGTACCATAATATCACAGTATCCAACGACGATATTATCCTCATTGATTGCCGATACAACCGCATGTCCTCCTGATAAGCCCTGCACTGTAGCTGTTAATCCATTTGTTTCTGAAATTGCCACAACTTTATCATTTGATGATCTCCAATGGATCTTTACATTTTTTGATCCAGCTGGGGTAACCTCAGCGTGTAAGGTCAGATATTCCTCCAGAGCCAATGATTTACTATCAGGCTCAACAACAATCGAGGTTACTGTTGGTTGAACCGTAATTGTACAGGTAGCTTTTTTGAGTACTCCATTGATTACCTGGCTTGCCGTTATTGTTGCATTCCCTTCCTTCACACCGGTTACTAAACCGTTATTGTCAACTGTTGCAACACTTTTGTTATTAGAATCCCATTCTACAATACCAGTCTTTGCAATAGGAACCAGTTGTAAAGTTCCTTTCGTATAAATTGTAGCACTTGACATATTCAATGCTATTGAATCAATAACAGTAATATGAATCGTTATATCTCCAATATCTGTTAATTGTAATCCATCAAATAAATATTTACCGGGATCATATTTAAGCGTAATGTCAGTTTCTCCCTGACTATTTGCTTTTATAATACCTGTTGACGGATTTAGATATGCAACATTGGTATTATAAGAATTATCAACTTTAAACGTATCCGCACTTGGAATATTGGTATTATCTAAAATACTAAAAGTATCATTAACATTCATTGCAACATTAATATTACTTACATTAGGTAATACATAAATTTTCATATATGCATAGGGTGCACCCGTTTTTTCCGTATATTTTTCATTATCGAATGCATATATTTCATAGGTACCTGCTTTAATATTCGTAAAAGTTACCGTACCGCTCATGTCACTAATATAGTATTGTATTAGTTTTGAATCAGATGAAAGCAGTGTTTTATTCGTTCCTCCTACTCCGGTAACATTATATATCTTCCATGTTAAATTCGTTGCTTTATCTGCATTTGAATTAATTACAAAATTTGAGGGAACATCCTTATAAATTGCATTTACATCCGTATTAGAAGGCTTTGATTCACAGGTATAGCTTATTGATGATTTTGTATAGGTAAAACTGAAGGTCGGTACTACAATTACAGTCAAATCAACAGACATAGAATCATAATCGGAAGATATACTGTTGCTGGTTATGGTAATCGTTGTACTTCCTGCACCTGCTACAGTTATTATACCCTGTTCATCAACAGTAACAACTCCGGTATTATTGCTCTTAAAGCTTGCTAGACTTGCATTAAGATTCGCTCCGTCCGTATATTTTAAATATATCTGCTGAGTTTTATTACTTACTGTATCCAGTTTTAGCGCAGGTATTTTATCATTATCAAATATAAAGGTTTTAGCCTGGGTTTGAGCATAATCTATTTCAAGGCCAATAGCCACCACAAAGCTTATGGAATATTTGATACCATTCTGGGTTATCTCAGCTTTGATCGTCGAATAACCTGGACCTTGGCGAAGCATCGTCACCGTATCCCCACTATTAGTATTCAATGTTACTACATCTGTTTTAGAGGAACTCCATGTGACAGTATCCGGAACAACACCTACCGGACCTGATGAATAATCTAATACGCTGACCTGTATATTATTTGAATTCATATTATAGGTAGAACCATCCGTTACCTTCTGGGCATTTATCTTAAATGCAAAATTCGGAGCAGTATCCGCAGATGCATTTTTTAAACCTTCTGAAAATCCTAGCCCCATCACTGTTAAAAGAATACCTAACAAGAATATATAAGCACTTCGTCTTACCCTGCTCATAGCGCAACCTCCCAAAACTATCACTTATTAGGTATTTACAAAACTATATAGTCTTTATAATTGTATACACAGCAATACATATTTCACCGCTCCAATAGCTTCCTTCGAGCCTAACTTCTGCTCCGAAATAATATTTACTGTGTATACAATATTAATTATTTATGAGTTTCGCTATACCTACTATCACATAAAAATATATCGGAAATATTATGGATTATATTAGCTTTTCTTCCTAATATTATAAAAGTAATATTTGGCACTTATGTGTCAGATTATGAAAGGTTGAAGGATTGCTACAGTATTATTTCCTATTTACAGTAATTCTTTTTACTATTTTACATACATAGCTCTCATGGCATTTAACAATGCTATTAAAGCAACTCCTACGTCTGCAAATATAGCAAACCATATGGAGGTGATGCCAAAGAAAGCAAGTATCATGATTAGTACCTTACATCCTAGGGCAAATATAATATTTTGATAAACAATACTTTTTGTTTTTCTGGAAATCTTAATAGCAGTAGCTATTTTACCGATATCATCATTCATAATAACGACATCTGCTGCTTCAATTGCAGCATCTGAACCAATACCGCCCATGGCAATACCAATATCGGCTCCTGCAAGTACAGGTGCATCGTTGATACCGTCACCAACAAATACTATTTTACCTTTCCCGGCAGCCAGCTTTTTATATTGTTCAAAGCATTCTACTTTATCTTGCGGTAATAGTTCTGCCTCATATTCATCCACCTGAACCTTCTGGGCAATCTCTTTTGCAGATGCTTTATGGTCTCCAGTCAGCATAACTGTTTTTCTGACGCCCAATTGTTTCAGTAAGGTCATGACCTTTGTAGCCCCCGGCTTAATTTCATCTGAGATCAATATATAACCCAAATATTTATTATTGGCAGCAATATAAATTATACTGCCGGATACTTCTGGGTATTCTACCGTAATTCCATTCTCACTCATTAGCTTATCATTGCCAGCATATATCGTATCGGAGCCACATACAGCAATCACACCCTGTCCGGCAATCTCGGTAATGTCTTCTGCTGGGGTTTTTATTTTTATATTATTTTTCTCAGCATAAGTTAGAATTGATTTAGCAATCGGATGTGTTGAATGGCTTTCTGCTGCCGCAGCCAGACTAATCAACTGTAATTCTTCGGTTCCTTCCCTTGGACAAATTCTCGAAACTTCAAAAACACCTTTGGTTAGTGTTCCGGTCTTATCAAAAACTATCGTATCTACCTGTTTTAACGCATCCAGATAATTGCCGCCTTTCATCAGGATTCCCTGCTTCGCACCGCCGCCTATTCCGCCAAAAAAGCTAAGCGGAATCGACAATACAAGTGCACATGGGCAGGAAATAATCAAAAAGCTAAGCGCACGGTAAAGCCATACCGTAAAAGATCCGAAGCCTGTTATCGGAGGAATAATTGCAACTGCTACTGCAAGAAAAACTACAATCGGTGTATAAATCTTGGCAAATCTAGTAATAAATTTCTCACTTTCCGCCTTCTTGCTACCCGAATTCTGTACCAGTTCCAATATCTTTGAAACGGTAGACTCTCCAAAGGGTCTCGTTACCTCTATCTCTAGAACACCATTATTATTGATACTTCCTGAAAGTACCGTATCATCCTTTGACACCTCTCTCGGTACGCTTTCTCCTGTTAAAGCTTTGGTATCAATATAGCTGCTTCCTTTTACAACGATTCCATCCAAAGGTATTTTCTCACCGGGTTTGACTTGAATAATATCTCCGGTATTAATTTCTTCCGGAGCTACCACGGCGAGGTTTCCATCAACTAATTTGTTTGCATAATCGGGACGGATGTCCATCAGTCCTACAATATTCTTTCTAGACCTATCTACTGCCATATCTTGCAGCATCTCACCGATACCATAAAAGATCAGAACTGCAATTGCTTCCGTATGCTTACCGATAAAGAATGCTCCCAAGGAAGCAAACCCCATAAGGAAATTCTCATCAAACATATTTCCCCTGACGATATTTTTAACTGCACTCCATAGCACTTCATATCCTACCAAAATATAAGCAATGATAAATCCTGTCAGTCTGACACCGGTCGGTACCTTTATTAATGCAAATACCGCAGTAAGAAGAATGGCTGCAAGCAAACGTAATAGATAAACTTTTATTTCTTTCTCTTCCTCATCTTGCTCATTTGTATTATCCTTCTTAGTATGTTTTTCTTCCTTCAAATCCCTTACTTTGACCGAAGCTTCATGGGATGCTACAATCTTTTTTACTTTATCTGTTAAATCCTCTGAGGTTTTATCAACGGAAATACTCAACTTTTGATTCATAAGGTTAATGCTAGCTTCCTTGACTTCCGGCAGATTACCTATCTCTTTTTCAATCTTAGCCGCACAGTTTGTGCAACATAGTCCTTCTAAAATATACTCTTTTTTATGCTCCATATTATCTACCCTAGTTCTGCTACTATGATAAGCAGCTATTATTTTTCCTCAATATGTTCCAGTCCTATTTCAAGCAGATTTTTTACATGCTCGTCTTGAAGAGAATAAAAAACATTCTTTCCATCCCTTCTATACTTTACTAGTTTTTCCTGACGAAGAGTTTTTAATTGATGCGAAATTGCAGATTTCGTCATATTTAACAGAACTGCCAGATCGCATACGCACATTTCATTACGATCCAGCGCCCATAAAATTTTAATTCTGGTACTATCACCGAACATCTTAAAGAAATCTGCCAGATCATAAAGCTTCTCTTCATCGGGCATATGATGGCTTACCTCTTCTACTATCTCTGCATGAATAACGTCACAATCACATACAGCTGCTTTATCCTGTAACATCGCTTTACTTCCTTTCTTTCTTAAATGATAAATAAATAGTCTTACCTTTATTCTATGCAATACATCTAGTTGATTAATTGATTAATTGTTCAACTGTTCTTTTATATTATATGCAATAGTAGAGGAATATGCAATAGAAAATTTAAAATTCTTTGGGTACCATATATCTTTTCATTATAGTAATAATAGTATAAGAATCAATTCAGTATTAAATTAGTAAGTTCTATAGCAAAAAAGGACCAATAGAATAAATACTTTATTCCATAGTCCCTTCTTAATTACACTTATTATACGCTTGAATTGTTATTATCATAATTATTTATTACTATTTGGTCCATTATTATTATTATATCCGCTGTTATTATATCCGTTGTTATTATTTACTTGATTATTGTTTCCTTGGCTATTATCCCCTTGATTATTGTAGCCCTGATTATTGAATCCTTGGCTACTATTTCCCTGATTATTGTAGCTCTGATTATTGAAGCCTTGGCTACTATTTCCCTGATTATTGTAGCCCGAATATCCATTGTCAGCATAACCATTATTATTAGATCCGTAATTATGAAATTCCTGATTAAATCTCATATTCTTTCCCGAAATTTCATTATAAAACACCGCATTTGCAGCTTCTACATAAGGCCTTAACAAGAGAAAGCCTATACCGCAGGTTAATATGCAAAGAAGAAACCAGCCTATAAAACTGATATGAAGACAAAATAATCGCCCTTTATTACCCTGCATCATTTGTTTTGAACGACTTATTGCCTCCAACACAGGCAAATCTGGGTTTTCTAATAAAATATACGGTGTCATTGCATAACTGTAAGCAGCAACAATTCCGGGTATAATTAATAATAGACTCCATAGAAATATAAAAAGTCCCATCAATAACTGCATAAGAAATGCTTTCCAAAACATTCCAAACTTTGAGAACAAATCAGAAAACCTAACATTTCTTCTTTCGACCAGATTCAGGTTAAACTGGCAATATCCCAAAGTTATGGCTCCACTAATAAAAAACAGAATTAAGGAATATAAAACCAAAGCACCTAAAATCGCAAGATAGATCAACAACATTATATTATTGAAATACATATCGTCGGATCTTCTCAAAATAGAATTTGATAAACGTGATACTCCTACCGTACTTCCCAGTAATCCAGCTACGAATGCCGTTCCAATGGCAAGCCCCCATCTTCCGGTCAGTGCATCATATGCCTGTATCCGAAAATCTTTTGCGTATAACATATAGCCCCTCCTATTTTTACATAATCGCAATACTTTTTTATTATATATAAAAATCGGTTTGGGCACAACATTATTTACCATTAATTAATCTAATATTAATATAAAATAAATTATATAATAACGATATGTTTTTTACCATCATCCTTAAGCTTAATCTTATTTCCTCTCACTTTTTCCCCATCAAGGGACATCTTATCCGTAGTCATGACACCTTTTGCCCTGTTCTCCACGCGGATTTCATAAAGAGACGAACCGTAACGATAAGATACCGAGTATTCACCAAATGACTCCGGTGTCGCAGGATCAATAATCAAACTGTCTTCCTCTTTTCTGATGCCCAGAAACCAACTAAGAAGTCCCTGATACATCCAGCCGGCAGAACCAGTGTACCAGCTCCAGCCGCCTCGTCCTGTATAAGGAGGGCTTAGCGAAATATCCGCAATCATGACATAAGGCTCCTTCTCATAACGAAGTGCATTTCTTTTATTCAAAGTGATGTGAATTGGGTTCAACATAGTAAACAGAGTATAGGCCATATTATAATCTCCGATCATGGAGGTTGCAATGGCAAGCCATACAGCTGCATGGGTATACTGTCCTCCATTTTCTCTGATTCCTGGAATGTAATTCTTGATATACCCCGGATTATTCCTCGTCTTATCAAAGGGTGGTGCAAGAAGTAGTGATATTGAATCCTCCTCCCTAACCAGATATCTCCAAGCGGACTGCATCGCTGTCAGAGCTCTTTCCTTTGTCGCTCCTTTCGATATTACACTCCAGGACTGGCTGATGGAATCGATTTTACATTCATCACTTTCCTTTGATCCAAGCTTTGCACCGTTATCATAAAAAGCTCTTAGATACCATTCACCGTCCCAGGTATACTCTTCAATGCTTTTGATTAATTCTTTCCTCTTCTGTTCCAGCTCCTTAGCAAATTCAATATCATTTTCATAATTGCAAATCGGAATGAAATCTCCTAATACAGTATAGAAAAACCATGCCAGCCAGACACTCTCACCGATACCATCCTTACCAACCTCATTCATTCCATCATTCCAGTCTCCACCTCCCATCAGCGGAAGTCCGTGTTCACCAAGCCTTGTAATCTGAATTGTCTTCTTACTATGCTCATAAACACTACCCATCATCTGTGAAATCTCAGGTGAAAACATAATATCATGCTGACCCGGCTCTAAAACCGGTCCTTTAATATATGCAACCTGCTCCTGCAGGATAGAAATATCTCCGGTACTGCGGATATAAGCAGCTAGTGAATAGGGTAGCCAGAGTAAATCATCCGTTATTCTGGTGCGTACGCCAACTCCCATCGGTGGATGCCACCAGTGCTGTACATCTCCTTCTTCGAACTGCCTGCTGCAGGCTGTTAAAATCTGCTTTCTAAGACTCTCTGGACTGGTAAAAATAAGAGAAAGGGTATCCTGAAGCTGGTCACGGTAGCCGTAGGCTCCACCACATTGATAAAAGGCTGCTCTTGCATTGATACGACAGGATATAGTCTGATACAAAAGCCAACCGTTTACCATGATATCAATTGCTTTGTCTTTCGTCTTTACCGTTATTACACCAAGCATTTTCTCCCAATACATCCTGACCTTATCTAATTCTTCATCAAAATTCGCACTATCCTTGTATTTATATCTCAGACCATGGATCTCTGACAGATTACTACTTTGTCCCAAGCCAAACAAAATTGTTTTGCTCTCCTTTGGTGGAATTGCTATAGATACCTGTATCGCACCACAGGAATCATAACAGGTGCCAGTGCGGTTGGAGAGTTTTGCATCCAATCCCTTCGGATTTCTAACCGTTCCCTTCGGCCCCAAGAATTCCTGTCTGTCTCCAGTATAACCTTTAATCATCTCACTGGAGAAGATAAATGATTGGGTATCGGTAAAATTCATTGCATAAATATTTTTGGCACTCAGATATTCATGTTCATTATTATAGAAGGTTAAAATATACGGATTCGTATGCTCCCTGTTCGTGCCAAGAACCCATTCCACATAATACGTTAAGCTCAGATATTTCATCTTTTCCGAATCATTTGTAAGCTTTAGCTTCCATAGCTTTATCGGCTCTTCAAGGGGAGTGAATACGGTCAACTCCTGGTTAAGATGATCCTCTTCATGAAGAAATTTAGAATAACCAAAGCCATGTCTCACCCGGTATGTTCCATGATCCGATCTTCCAAGCGATACCGGTGTAATAACTTCACCGGTTATTTCATCAAAAATATAAATTACTTCAGAGGCCATATCACTAACAGGATCATTGGACCAGGGGGTTATCTTATTCTCTCTGCTATTGGAGGCCCAGGTAAAACCGGCACCCGACTCCGAGATGTGAAATCCAAAGTTTTTATTCGCAATTACATTAATCCAAGGAACCGGAGGCTTATTGTTTCCTTCCAATAGAATTTCATATTCTTTCCCATCCTCAATGAAGCCTCCAAATCCATTAAAGAACTCATAATTTTGTTTTTCCTCTTCAGCTTTTGGTATAAGTTTACTGATAGGATCCATAGAAACCTCCATTCTGGCGAAAACCGTAAATCCTCAAGAATAGCCCGCTTATGCTATTCTTCATAAGCCTCATATATGAGGCTTTGGCCCCGTATATGAGGCTTTATGCTCGCATTCTTTTTATGAGATTAATCTTCCTCAAGGTGAACTAATTCTTTATTATTTCTAAAATAGATACCGGTTTTCTCATTAAATACTACTCTTGCAACAGTATACAGAAGATCAATTTCAGAAGGTATCATATCATAGGTGTGAAGCATGAAGAGTCCCGGTTTTTCTTCACTTGCATCATAAATTCGGAGTGAATTGGTCAGATCATTCACAAGATCATCCAGCTCCTGCATGTATCCATGCTTTGCTTCACTTAAGATAATAAGGTCTACCCTGACACGGTTAATTCGAAGATACTCATAAGCCTTTAGTACATCCCTAATAATACCCGCCTGTTCAATGGAATCAACACTTAATAACAAAATTGGATTATCGCCGGATACACCAAATCTCCATAAGAAACTTTGATTTTTACCGTTTCGTCTGATATTTTCCTGGGGTCCACGGTAGGTTGCGTTAGGATAATAAATCGGACTGATTAAATCCTGAAATGCATTTAGCTGATAACCACTAATTTCAAGATATTTTAACTCGATATCTGTCTGCATTCTGAATTTTTCAAAAATATCATTAATACGATAGGCAGAATTTAACTCTTCACTGATATGAACTGCTTCTTCCTTATCCTTACATACTCCGGTGACAAAAGATACATCGGTTGATTCTCCAACATTCAGGGTAACACTTATTCTCAGACTCATAATTGGATCATTACAAAAACCCGAGCGGTTGGTAAATGGAATACTACATATTACAGCTTCCGGATCTTCAAGGGTATGATTTCTTCCGATAAATTTAAGTCTGTCATTTTCATATTCTATCCTTTTTATTAACGTGGTATTTGTTTTAACAAAATGCATTAGGTAAGGATTCTCATCTCCCTTACTGCTTCTTCTCTTTGAGAGAAAAACAGCTTGTTCCTCTAAGAATTCACTTTCGATGAAAAGTTTATTAAAGGCGGGATGACTTAGCTCGGCCATATGGCTGTCAGCTACAACTTCAAGATAGCTTGTAATTTCAAGCTGTTTTGTCTCCTTACCATGATTGGTCAAAGTAACTTTACGTATCTCCAGGTTATAATCGGGTGAAAGACTAACAGAGGTATGAGTAGTGATATCCCCATCCTTTCTCTTGAATTCTGCCTGATAAGGAGAATATATCACCTGATATTCTTCAGGTTCGGCACAGGTAGGATGATAAGAAAAGCTCCATACCCTGTTTTGTCCGGTATCTTTCACATAAATATAGTTTCCAGTATTGGCATACCGGTCGGCTCTCCATCGATGAATCATCATATTTTTATAACTGCTAAAGCCATCGCCCTCCGAAGTAATCAGCATGGAGTATTTATTATTGGACAGATAATTTACAATTGGGATTTTCGGTACAACACTGTTCACATAACGATTGCTGTAAAAATCCTCTCTGATATGAATTTTTCCAATCCGGATGGTATAGCCTCTCTTAGCAAGAGAAATCAGATGGGATTGTCTTTTTTCCTCCAACAAAACCTCTGTAGCTTTTACAATAGGCTCCTGGTGAAATCTTCGTTTAAAAATCCCTTCGTTCAGATAATTGTTGATAGCAACAAGATTCATTCCCTGATGATGAGCCATAAAGGATTTAACGATACAATACGGTGTCATGTCCACCGAGTTTGGATGATTAAAATCAATGGCTTCATAAAACCCGTAGTCTCCGTATGCTCCTAGCTCAATCATCCACTTTAAATTACTAATACACTCTTCTCCAGCATATTCCAAGGCAAGCATTGTTGCATAGGGTGCAGTTACAAAGGAATTTCTTCGTACCGGCTGCAGTCTTAACTTCGGTACACCAAAAGCTTTATATTGATAATTGGAGTTCATATCAAACCGGTAATATTGCGACTCGGAGATTCCCCAAGGCATACCGGCTTCTTTTGCATATGCTATTTGTTGCAGTACTGCTGCCCTAGAACTCTCAGCAAATACGGAGTCCTCATATTCCTTCATTACAAGATTCGGCATCAAATATTCAAACATTGTTCCACTCCAGGATACAAAGCAAGGAATACCCTTCACCATGGTAAGGGGTCTGCCAAGCTTATGCCAATGTCTCTGAGGAACATCTCCTCTTGCTATAGCAATAAAACTGGTTAAAGCAGATTCCGAAGCCATCAAATCATAACAGCCGGCATCCAATGTTTGTGAAGGAACATGAAACCCTATATGAAACAGCATTCGTTTATGATTAAATAAGAAATTAAAATCAACATTCGAATGGATGCAATCTATCTTACAACAGATATTTTGAATTCTAGCCATCAAGGAAATGGCATGTTTATTTTCCTTTTCAGCTAACTCTCTTAAGGTTGGGCAACTAAGGAATTTAACATTCTTTAATTTAAGCTCTGAAAACTCCTTTACGATATCCTCAATAATGTTAAGAAGTTCCTTGCACCAATACTGATTCTCATTCGATTTTAATTCACGGCAGTTTAAGTCCTCCCAGATATCCGTCAATTCTTCTACAAATTCACCTATCGTCTTATAATGCCCTGATAAACCCTTTTCATAATTGCTTAATTGAAGAGTTTTCTTAAGCTCTCTTATCAGATTCTCAGTAATGACTGGATTATCAAGCTGTTCCAGAAGCCCATTTTTCAAAGCAATTAGATGGCCCAGATAATTCCCGCTGTCCACTGTTGAGATATAAGCGGGATTAAGTACTTCAAGTGTTTTGATTTGATACCAGTTATACAAGTGTCCCTTCCATTTCGGGAGCTTTTGTACCGTATCCATTAAATGTTCCACATTTTCAACCGTTGTACTTAGAGTTTCAAAGCCAAGATCCCTTGCAGTTAAGACCGCCAGAAATTGAAGTCCGATATTGGTGGGTGATGTCTTATCACTAAGCTTTTCCACCCGTGAAATCTGGTAATTGTCAGGACTCAACCAGTTATTTTCCTTCGTTGATAGTTCCTTAAAAAACCTCCAGGTTCTTCGTGCCGTACCCAAAAGTAATAATCTATCCTCGGATCGAATCTGCTTTTCATTTGTAAGCTTTGGCTGACTGATCAGATATGCTGGATAAAAAGCAATCGCCCATATAATAATTGCAGCTGCGTATAGTACAATACCGAAGACAGGTAACTGTCTAACCATTATTAGATAAATTAATAACACAGCCGGAATTAATGAGCTTGACATAGAAAGGAAATATCCTTTCGGTGTATTGACTACGGAGGAATCCACGTTCTCTGCTGTATTCCATTGAAGCAGACTTTTCTTACTAAAATACATCCGGTAAAGGGTCCGAAGCATAGCATCTGTAGCCATATACGCTCTGTATGGTGTAAATACAAACTCCAAAAATGTTCTCTGTATTATTATTCCAAGCTCCTTAAAGAAGCTTTTATACACTAGAGCTAGCTTTGGTCTGAACAATTTCTGGATAATCACTGATATCAATAAAACAGCAAAATTAAATATATCTATAAAGAATATCAATGGTAACCAGAGACAATAAGCCCCTGGTATGAATGCCAGATTGCATAATACTAGTAAAGTTTTACTAAGTGGGACGACACTTCGGCGTAAATTATCAGCGATCTTCCACCTGGATAATGCACATAATGGTTTTCTGCCTTCTACTTTCCTACCCAGAAGCCAGGGCAATAGCTGCCAATCACCACGTATCCATCGATGTTCCCTTTTCACATAGGAAATTACACTACTCGGAAAGCTATCCATGATTTTAGCATTACTAGAAAATGCAGTCCTCGCATAACAGCTCTCCAGTAAATCATGACTTAAAACCTGATTTTCCGGTATCCTGTTGTGTAGCAGCAAATGAAAGGCTTTTACATCATAAATTCCTTTTCCAGTGTAAATTCCCTCATTAAAAATATCCTGATAAATATCGGATATTACTGCGGAATAATGGGCCAGCCCAGACTGTCCTCCAAAAATCTCAACAAATCGGCTGCCTTTCTTATCCGCGATATGATTTCTGACAGAGGGCTGGATAATAACATAACCTTCCCTTACCTTTCTTCGTTCTTCGTCGATTAAAGGTCGATTCATTGGATGATCAATTACTCCAACCAGTTTAGCAGCATTATCTCGAATTAAATTTGTATCAGCATCCAGAGTAATTACATAGCGAAAGGTTTCGATGAGCTTTTCATCACATAACACTCTGGAGAAGGTGGTTTCTTGCTGTTTTCCACCATTTAACAGATAATTAAACTCTTCGAGCTTTCCTCTCTTTCTTTCCCAGCACATATAACAATTCTCTGCCTTATTCCATTTACGATTCCGGATAAACAAAGAAAAACGTTGTTGTTCGGATATATAAAGTTCATTTAATTCCTTCATACGGCTGATCAAGGCATTCTCAATTTCCTTATCCTCCGGAGTAAACTCTTCCGGTGAATCCTTAAAATCTACCAGCAGAGCGAAGTATAGATTTGACTGTCTATTAGCTAGAAAATGCTTCTGCAGACGGTCAAAATATTCCAATCCCTGCTCTTTCGAAGAAACAATAACGGGCATCACAACAAAGGTTCTGGCTTCATCAGGTATATCACCAATATAATCCAGGGATGGTATCTTCTTAACCTTAATTTTTCTTGTAAATATAAAGTTTGTTAATTCCTGGGATATCCCAACTAATAAAGGAAGTGAGATCAAAAGTAAAAACAGATCCTTATACCCAATATTCACACCCCCAAAACGCCTCATAATGATGTCCATCACCACACAGAAAGCAAACAATAGCAAAAAGAAGGTTAAAAAATAATAACAGCCTTTGGAATTGAATTCTAACTTTTTATTAGCAAGTCTCGGTTTATTCAAAACCTTTGCCAATAATACAGGGTATCCCTTTCCAAGAAGATATGCACCGACATGGTGGGAACAATATAAGTCCTTTCTGCCTTGAGTCGCCAGCTCCAAACAGTCACCTGCAACTTTTTGCTCACTTAATCTAAAATCATGTGCAAGCTTAACAATAACGGCTCGATACATTCCTTTACTACTCGCATCCATCTTTGAATAGATACCTTCGGGGTCCTTGGATAAAATCTGTTCCAGATAGGAGTATTCTTCATAAAATCTCTCCACATCCAACTCATTCATTTCCCTTAGGCTTATAATTAAAGCACGGATTCTTGCTTCTAATAATGATTCAATCCTGCCTTCTTCGGAATAGATATTAGAAGGTTTTAATTGTCTGCCCTTTTGCCTAAAATGATATTCCAGATATCTTTGAATTGCATTATCATCAAAGGACATATTTTTAAGTAAATAGATAACATGGGAGTGAAAGGAGAAATTATGTCTGCAGTCCTCCTCCGGTTCTACCATGAGTGCGGTAATATCTGCTGAATTTTCACCTAATCGTTCCCTTACGAATTGGTCTGCCTTGGACTTTACATAAATAATATGAAGAATATTCTCAGCAACTTCTATAATGCATTCCAGCAGACAAAAGCCCAGCATCTCTGGAAGAACCCATAGCTCCTTATCTGTTAAACCTATCACCTTCTGATAGGCCTTCAACATGATTGCAATATTCTCTTCCTCAAGATGTCCCCCGGAAAGTGATACCATCTTCTTAGCAACAATATAGACCCTAGGATAACCACGATATTCCTTCGTTTTTAAAATCGGTAGAATTTCATAACTGGTACCTGAGGTTCTTACCTTTTTAATTTCGCGATACATCATCTGGAAATTATCGAACAACCAGCGAGCAGCAGGAATCAGTGTAATGATATCGGTTGAAATCGCTGATATATTATCACGTATTTTGTTCAGCTTTTTATATGCAATCTGGTTATAATCATCAAGTACAAAGTTATATTTCATCATTTTAACCTGCTTATTACTGGTGGCCAGATCATACATCTGCTGCTCCCATTCCTTTGGACCGAGAGCACCCAGCCCTTCTACAGAATTTATATTGAAATATACTTTCTTACGAAAATGATTAAAGCGATAATATAGGAAAAACAGAATAATCCAGATCAGGATAATTACTATCAAAAGTACTTTTAACCCAATCGGCAGATTTATTAAAAAGTAACCAATATCCAACAGGAACCGCAATATTAACTCCTCCTTGTTTTTTAGTTCTTAAAAATTTATTTTTTATTTAAGACAGGTGCAAATATAAATAAAACAGATAACAGATACGAAATCATGAATTCAAATAATAATAATATTTGAGGTCTTTTTTACTCATAAGATAATTTGCCTGTCGAATCAACTTTCTTAGTTTAAGTTAAATTGCAATCTATATACTATAGTTTGGCTGTTTTTCCATAAAA
>JAEWMT010000047.1 GCA_023393095.1 Bacillota bacterium | reverse complement strand
CAGTTGTGCAGTTGGCTCATCTAGGATTAGAACCTTTGGCTGCATTACCATAACTGCTGCCAGATTTAAAAGCTGCTTTTGCCCTCCTGATAATTCACTGATTTCCTTATGAAACCAGTCTCCTATTCCAAAATAACTTGACATCTCACTTACCCGGCGTCTGATAACAGGTGTGGAAAGTCCCATATTTTCAAGTCCAAAGGAAAGCTCATGCCATACCTTATCCGTAACAATCTGATTCTCCGGCTTTTGCATGACGAATCCGATATCACATGCCGCAGTATGGTCATCCAGCTCCTCCAGATTCATATTATTATAATAAATTTTACCCGAACGTTCCCCGAAAGGCGCAAGTTCCTTCTTCAACATACGAAGTAGCGTTGTTTTACCACATCCGGTCTCTCCGCAGATAACTACAAATTCTCCGCTCTCGACCGAAAAAGTTACATCATCAATGATTTTTTCGCTACATCCCGGATATGTGAAATTCAAATTCTTGACCTGTAAAATTTCCATTTCAATTTCTCCTTTAGTTCAATTAATACAGGCAGAAATACCAGCAGCCCACAGGAAAGATAGATTAATATTGCATATACTGACGCAGAAAATTTGCTCAATTTCGGATAAAACTCAAAATCCACAAAGCCCACGGTACATCCATATAATGTAATACTAGTCAATAAAACACTACCCACAATTAGTAGAATGTCAGACATCGAAATACGATAGTTTGAAAACTGTGATCTTTTTCCAAGTCCATAGCCCCTTGCCCTCATCGAGTTAGCTGTATCTATTGCATTTTCCAAAGACCAGGTAAGTACAATGGAAAATACTCTCATACTTCCCTTTGCCTTATTCATATAGCTATCCTCCGAATAGAGCCCCATCGCCGTCTGAGAATAGTTAACCTTGGCAGATTGAATGCGAAATAGAGGAATATATCGAAGTGACATGGATAGTACAACAGAAAGATTCGGAGCCAATTTCCCACAAAGATACAACAGCTTGTCACTGGTCATTATCTCAGTTAATATCCTACACCAGTGAATTACCCCAATCATCATGACAGCCATACATACGCCGTAAAACAAAGCCTCGAGCGTAATGGGTTTGCCGTTCATAAAAAGAAGAATCGTTTTGCCCCTGTGAGTAAAGATTGGATTAGCAGCCGCTATAACAAGAAATATGATGATATCAAATCTGATGCTTCGGATAAAATTACCTTTGTCCTGCAAAAGATGATAAACCCAGGCACCTGACAGCGATAGAATTAAGATAAGAGGAATATTAATAAACATGGTAATCACCAGAACGCATACAAAATAAATCAGCACAGCCGCCGGATGATACATTGAAAAGCTTCTCATTCCCTACCTACATCCTTTCCAAGATTGCAGGTATACACCCATTCAATCTCATCCTTATCTGCTACTTCGTATTCTCCACAATCAATACCAGGGAACTTACCATTAATTTTATACTGCCATCCGGATTGCTCTCCAAAATCCATTTCATATAAATCATTAATACCCCTGATATATGCTGTGCTATCCTCACTGCCTTCATAATCAAACGGTATTTTATTTTCTTTCGTGGCACGAATTAAGATATTTAGTACTGTGTCACCTTTTTTAATCGGAATATCTTTTTTATCTAAAATAATACCATCTGCTGGAATTTTGATCTTATATTCAGATTTTTTACCGACAACCGTATCACATCGGATGGAAAGAGATACCGTATTCGTTTGTAATTTAACTTCATCCTTTGTATTTGCCTGGTAATATTCATCTACCGACTGGAGCTTTATCGTCCATACTGCAATAACAGCAATCCCTGCCAGTGCAAGGATTGCCAAGTAATTTTTCTTACTTCTTGTCTTTATTGTATAAAATATTCCTATCATTAGTAACGCAGCTGCTATAATTGAAATAGTAGCAATTATCCGATAGTCCATAGAATACCCCTTTCCGCCTGTGTATTTGAAAAAGCTCATGAAACTACAACGCTGCTCCTACAATTCACAGAACTGACAGTAATCATCGACTTTATTTTGAATTATTCTCAGTTATAATATTTATTTGTTCCTGTAATTAATTTTTCTTTAATATTTATAGAAGGAACTCTTATTATTTTTATATCTCCAATAAGAGATAAGAGAATACATTGCCTGGACACTGGATGTATCATTGGATTTACCGCCAATGGTATGCGCAAAGCTACCATCCTTGAGTTTATACTGCATTAGTCCATCAATTAATGTCTTATTATTCTTAATAAAGCGTTTATCTGTCTGGCAGTCAATTTTGAGTGCTGACAATGCTGCTATCACCTGAGCTCCGCTTTCCGAACATCTAGTTCCCCAGCTTTTATAATCTCCCGTATTAAGCTGCCTCTTTGATAACAAAGTCAGAGCCTTATTAACAGCAGATTTTACATTCTTATCTTTATAGTAAGGGGCAAGAGCCTGTATCGCCATAGCTGTTACATCAACATCGGAGGTGGTTCCGTTTAGTGCCCAACCTCCGTCCTTCAGTCTGAGGGATAGAATCTTTTTCACAATGCTTGTTCTGGTATAGTCCTTACAAGTATAATTCCTCGAATCCAGTAGGATTAGACCGTAAATATAACTCATGATACCCAATTTACCAACGGAATTTTTAATCGTCTTCGTAACAAAGTTTAAATTTCCTTTGGTTGCGGAGTAAACAAGTGCAATTCTTTGCAAATCGGTTGCGCTGATTCTTTTCGTATTACTTACATAGTAGTCCAGAGCTTTATTGTATTTACTGTAATTATACTTTCCTTTATACTGGATCAGCCCAATCATCGTCCAATCGGTATAATTTGTACCGGCTTTTTTTGAAAGTCCCGTATCAATCAGCTTCTGCACGGAGGATACCTTTACCTGTTTTTGCTTGTATGAAATAACTCCGCCAATAATTTTCTCCACACTTTTTGTGCTATACCTGCTGCTTGCTGCGGCCGGTAAGTTAAGTAAGCCAGCTATTAAAGTAATCAAAAGGAGAAAACATATAATATTTTTTAAGTTAAATACCTTATTTTTCATAGCGTTCTTTCCGTCCTAAAAAGATAAATCCAGTTAAAGCTGCCATAGCAAGCACAAAGAGAATGATTGCAGTTGTAGTGCCTTCGCCGGTTTTCGCAACTTGATTGGTGGCTGCTTTGTCATTTGAAGTATTCTTGGCATCATTTTGGATATCAGTAGTAGCCCCATCATTGGCGGTTAATGAAGCTGCATCTAAATCAATTTTATAATCCGGAGCAAAACGTAAAACAAGTGGTAATTTTGTATCTCCAACTTTTGATATCTGAACCGCATGTGAACCGTCTGTTAATTCATTTGCATCAATCTTAATTTGACCATTTTTATCTGTTATATATTTGGAATTTTTGTCACCATTGCTCCAGGTAATAGTTGCATTAATAACCGGATTGACGGATACGACCGGATTCCCATCTGCATCAAATTTTGTATCGGAACTGGTAAAGGTAATCTTGCCATCTTTGATGTCTGAAGTATCTGCTACGGGAAACTGCATACCTAAACCATAAGGGTCACCATAATATAATACTACGCTATCACCATCGGATAGTTGCAAATTATCAATACTATCGGATGAATCTTTTCCATTTACCTTATACAACCAACCGTCCCAGCCTCCGAAACTAGCTGCTGCTTCACCATTGATATCAGTGATATATGCGGCATCAACCCCTGTAATTTTAATATTGTTTTCCTGTTGATCAATATAAGTAAGAACATTCTGCAGAGTCAAATTATTCGTATAAGGAATCTTTTCTGTTGCATAAAATAGATTCTTCTCAATGCCTTCAATACGAAGTGTAATGTTCATCGTTTTATTTGCTGCAAAAACTGTAGATACTGAGGATATCATAGAGATCAGCATTATAAATACTAATAGGAATGAAATTTTTTGTGTTATTTTTTTCATAATTATTCTCCTTAGATGTATTAATACAGCGAAATTCGCTAGTATTCATTGCTTCAATTTTTTCAGAGCTTCCGTTTTCTTTCTCATTGCATTTAGACGACTTTCCTGCTTTTTAATTAAACGGTCTTCCGATTTTGATGGGATCAGACCCGCCGCTTCCAAAGCCCTAGGCCATGGTCCAAAATAAGATTTAATTCTTGCTATCTCATACTCAGTAAAATCTGATTTCTTGGGAAGCCTGTCCATCCCTTCGGCTTTTGTACGCAAGGCAAGCATACAATCCTCCCGGCTCATCTCATCCGGCATATCTTCACCCCAATCGCTGTATAATTTAGTACTTTGTTTAAATTAGCCTGGAATTTCAAGAACTAGAATAAGAACAAAGATTGTGCGCGCACATTCTCCGCGCCCGAGCGGGTTACGTAGTAACATACTTCCTTACCGCGAGGTGCGCATCCTGCACGGAGTGCTTTTTATTTCATAGGACGCAATTTCCTATGAAATAAAAAAGCACCTTTTACATATCAAACTGTAAAAAGTGCAACTCTCTCAATAAAATCCAACACGCAGCTCAGAGAACATAAAGTGTATCTCCCTCTTGCCCATGTTAATTAATTTTATATTAATGGTTGCACTTTTCCTTCACCCAAAAGTGTTCAAATAACCAACGTAAACATGGCAAGGCTCCCGACTTATAATCTTACGATTAAATACGGTAATGGCGGTTGCGACGGATTCTCACCGAACTTCCCTCTCATTCATGATCTAAGCATGAAACCATGTAACGATAAATATTCAATTTTCAGTATTTCCAGTACTATTTGAAACTAGTTTAGCACAATAGAATAAGTACGTCAATAAGCATTTTAAATGTAGATTCTGAGTTATTTTAAATGTAGATCCTTAGTTATTTTAAATGTAATCCTTCAATTAATAAATTTTAATAACCTATTGCTTATAAAGGTAGCATTTTGTAAAATAGAACTATACACTAATTATAGGAGGGCAATAAGAGATGAAGGAATTTATTATCACCACAGATTCAAATGCCGATTTGCCAGAAAGCTATATTAAGGAAAAACATATCGGTATCATACCTCATTATTATGACTTAGAAGGTGTTACCTATGGCGATGAAATCAACCTGTCCCCTAAGGAATTCTACGATAAGATGAGATCAGGACTAATGCCTACAACAATGGCAAGTAATCCAGAAGTAATCCGTAGAGTATTTCAAGCTTATATCAATCAAGGCTTTGACATATTACATATCAGTTTCTCTTCTGCATTAAGCGGTGGCTGCAGTAATGTAACCACCGGTGCCCTTGAAATCTGCGAGGAAAATCCGGGCGCCAAAATCATTGTATTGGATACGCTTAGTGCTTCCATGGGGCAGGGAATGTTTATCATGAAAGCTGTCCGAATGAGAGAAGAAGGCAAATCCTTAGAAGAGATTACAACCTGGCTAGAAAATCATAAGCAGGAATTCTGTATCCGTTTTACTGTTGACGATCTAGGTCACCTTCACCGTGGTGGCAGAATTTCTAAGACAACCGCCGTAATTGGCTCCATGATTAATATAAAACCCCTTCTCAGATTAAGTCCCGAGGGACAGCTTGTATCAGGCGGCACCGCAAGAGGCCGTAGAAAATCCCTTAACACGATATTTAATCAAATGTTGGATGATATGGGCAATTATAAAGATGAAGATAATATCATCTGCATACTACATGGAGATGCCGAAGAGGATGCGAAATACCTGGAAGGTCTTATTAAAGAAAAGTTGCCGAATAAACAGATTATCATTAACTATGTAAGCCCCAGTATCGGTGCTCACTCCGGCCCCGGAGCAATCGGATTGTGCTTTAGGGGAGAGAAAAGGTAAGAAAGCCGGATAGAATAATTAATTCAAAACCCCTGCGTAACAGCAGGGGTTTTGAATTAATTATCTAAGTTATCTAGTTATCTAAGTCATCTAAGTTATCCAAGTAAATTATCTAAGTTTTTCAAAAAATCCTTGATATTTATGAGTCTTTATAATAGAATAGTTGAGTAGCCTTGATAAAAGAGCTTAAATCTATAAATTATTATTAATTATGCTTCCCTAGCTCAGTTGGTAGAGCAACGCATTCGTAATGCGTAGGTCGTGGGTTCGAGTCCCATGGGGAGCTGTTATAACAATCCATGTGGCAGTACCAGCATATGGATTTTTTTATTGTATCTTTTCGTAATTAACCGTCTGCCTGCCCTAATTAGTGGTCTCTATTCACATTTCTTTATTCGAGCAATGCAAATCTTTATTGTCTTCTATTTGTAAATCCTTTACCTTATAAAAGCGTGATGGTCTATGTCCGGCATCCTTCGTGAATTCGTCAGTTTCTTGTATTCTGTCGGAAATAAAACGGCGAAAGGCTGCCGGCAGCAGTTTTTTACCCAGAATTATTTCATATACTTCCTGCAATTCGCTTATTGTAAATCTTTTTGGCATCATATGAAATATAATATCTGTATAATTAATTTTTCCTCGTAATCGCTTTAGTGCTTCCTCAATCAAATTGTTATGGTCAAAAGCCAGCGAAAGGGAAGCAATCTCCTCCATACTAAACCATTCAGCACCGTTGATTTTAGCCATCTCTGTATCAATAAGCGCAATATATGCGCAACTAACCACTCTCATTCGAGGGTCTCGGTCAACCGCTCCGAAGGTATATAGCTGCTCACAGAAAATATGCTTCAAGCCGGTTTTACTTTTGAGTACTCGTGATGCCGTTTGCTCTAAAGTTTCATCTTGCCAAACAAATCCACCCGGAAGTGAATAACATCCCTTAAACGGGTAATTATCTCGCTTAACCAGCAGAATATTTAGCTTTTGATTATCAAGCTTACGATAATTTCCGCTTGTTCTTTTTGTGATTCCGAAAACAACTGTATCAACGGTTACCGCCATTGGGGCAAAAGCCTTCGGATCATAGTGATCCAAAAAGTTTTGTTCATCAGTTCTATTTATATTACTATCCATTTAGTGTTCACTCCTTTTGTAATAATCCGGAAAGCAAACTGTGCTACGAATATCATCGCACCCGGACAACGCCATTACCAAGCGTTCCAATCCAATTGCAAAACCTCCGCTCTGTTTGCCGGTGTAATTGCTCAGCATCTCAAGATATTCTGTGTATTCTCCCTGATCAACATCAAATATATCCATCATATGTTGCAGCAAGTCTCTGTTTAGTATGCGCAAATCACCACCACCGATTTCAATCCCATTCATTACTATATCAAAGGATTCCGTTTGAGTGTTTGTCAAGGTATCTTCCGTTGTACTTTGAATTTCATTGGACGGCAACGCAAAAATGTGATGACATGGAATTAGCGTTTGAGTCTTTGTTCTATCACCATTTGTGAGCGGCATATGTTCAATAAACACAACCGATATTTCATCATCGGTTTTTCTCAAATCAGGTTTCATATTACTACCATATGTATTCCTGCAATAGATACCTTCCATATGTTCAATTCTCGGCTTCCTATTAACTGCAGTACATATTTCAACGATCAATGCTTCTGCAAATCTTGTTAATACTGAGAGCGTCTCGGCTTGCATTTCTATATCAATTTGCGTAAACTCACATAACCTAGTGTGAGTTTCACTTTCTAATGCAATAGGACGAAAGCAATGTGCATATTGATAATATTTCTCATAACCTGCCATGGTAAGCATTAACTTAAATATTTGAGGAGAATCTGCAAGACTTGCCGGCTTGTCATCAATCATAATGTCAA
Organism: Bacillota bacterium; assembly: GCA_023393095.1. Taxonomy (GTDB): domain Bacteria; phylum Bacillota; class Clostridia; order Lachnospirales; family Lachnospiraceae; genus Mobilitalea. Next base: position 9,023 of record JAEWMT010000047.1, on the reverse strand, counting down.
AAGTCGAATTATACTTTTCACCGGTTTTAGTCATAAGAATAGGGGTATCGTATTCTTCAAAACCATTGCGATTCAGAAAATTGCGAGCTGCAGCTTTGATTTTACCGGTTATTGAAAGGTTTCTCCTCACAACAGGGCTTTGTAAGTGTTGCAGTATATTATTCATATAGTTCCTCCATATTGTTGAATCGAAAAAATTCTTCTCCAGTGTTATCGATTCTTGTAATTTCATTAAGTGTTTTGACAAACCCATCTATTATTACGTGTGCATCCTGCGAAGCGATATCACTGTTTAGCAAAGCGCCTAATTTCAGATTATTTGAGGGACAAACGCTAAGCCACCCGCTTGCCGAATGCTTCAGACTGTAAATCCCTTCCTGACAGTATTCAGGACATTTTGCGCACATCTTTGCACGATGTGTGCAAGATATGCTGTCCTTCATATTAACAAGTACATCATTCCATATAAAATTATAGGAATCGCATCCTATTCTCAATCTACGGTTGACTTTCTTGTCCTCGTTTGCAATTTTTGACCTAAGCTCAGAAAGATTTACAAACTGATCTTGCCAAAATGCCCTATTACCTTTTGAATAATATAAGTCCAGTATGCTGATATATATGTCAGTACCATATTGTTGCTTTAGTCGTCCGACAAAATCAACAAGCTTTGGTAATTCATTTTCATTCTGTTTCATATAAACAAAGTTGAAACCGATTGTTTTAATTCCTGCTTCGCAGCATTTTTCAATTATCTGACTCGTTTTTGCCGCCAGTGGATTTCGTGCAATTTTAACACTAAGTTCCGAATCATAAGCATCAACCGAAATCTTTAGAACATCAACAAATTCTTTTACAACCTCTATGTTTTCGAGAAGTTTAGAACCGTTCGTTGTTATTTCGATTGTTTTAAATATGTTACGGCATTCTTTAAGAATTCTCGGAAATTCCGGATTGAGCAATGGTTCGCCGCCTGTAAAAGAAATAGCATTAAAACCATGTTGTGCAATCATCTTCATGTTTCGAACATACTCCTCGACATTAAGTAGCGGCGCTTTTAAGCTAGGTGGAGTGTTATTTTCCATGCCAAGATCGGTTGCGCAATATTGGCATGAAAAATTACATATACCGCTAATTGAGGCTCTAAGGAAAATGCTTTGTTTTTCAGGTAATAAATTTATCATTTGGTCACCCCGCAGTTATTAAAATGTTGTTATTATCATTTTGTTAATAACAATATAATACATTCAACTATATTTGTCAAGCGCAGTTATGCTTCACCTAATCCGGGAAGTTACAAACAAGTTACTCTTCACAGCCGACTAAGATATTTTAATATATCAATAAGCTCTTACTAGTGGTATGATAAATGTAATTAAAAGCTTCATCTACTAATATAGGCTGGGGGTATATAAGGTGAAAAACAAAGCCTGCTTTTATCAAAAGAATTCGATTGAAATTGTAGACGGCGAAGGAACACATGAGTTTCCATACCACACACATGAAAGCTTTATGATTGGTGTAATAAAAAGTGGCAAAACAAAATTCGTCATAGGAAATAACGAGTACATATTAGTAAAAGGTATGACATATCTTGTACCGCCCAATGTGGGTATATCAATAACACCTATGAAACCTTATAGTTATCTCACCATCTGTATTAAGAACGAAATGAAAGCACCACTTTTGCGATATAATTCAGATTTATATGTTTATTACAATCTGGGAGTGCATGTAATGAGATTGTGTAAAGATTTCAAATCAAATAAATTATCTAGTGAACAATTCGTCGATAAACTTATAGTTACTCTTCAATTACAAGAAACAAACGAAGTATTAGATAACAGTTATAGCCCTGTAGTTAAGGATACAATAAAATTCATAAGTGAGCATTATGATAATAAATTTCAGCTGGATGAACTTGCCAGAGCAGTTCATCTCTCAAAATATCATCTTGTTAGGATTTTTAAGAATGAAATGGGCATTACTCCCAAGCAGTATGATCAACAGTGCAAAATTAGAAGAGTCAAAGAAAGTATTCTGAATGAGCAAAATGAAGCGGATGTTGCTTACAATTTGAATTTCTCTAGTCAAAGTCATTTATGTACTATGTTTAAACGATACATGGGTATTTCAATGAATGACTATAAAAGTAATATGAAAAATGATAAGCAATAATTTGAAATACGAATATAACTGTATATGATAACCTCATAGTATAATACATTAGGAGGTAATTGTATGAAATCTTTTGTCTCAGAAAAAATTGGGCGTACATTCGTTATTAGGCTTGAAAAGGGTGATTTACTTCGAGAGTCTATAGGAAAGCTGGTTAAGGAAGAAGGCGTAAGTAATGCTATAGTAACATCAGGAATTGCTACCTTTGACGAAGCACACTTGCAAATGACAACAACTTCTGGATATCCAATTGAATATCATGTACATCATCTGAATGAACCTTTGGAACTTGCGAACCTTGACGGTACAATAATAAACTTCGAACCGCATCTCCATGGTGTTATAAGTAATCCCGAACGTTCCTGGGCAGGTCATATACTTGATGGTTGCAGGATTTTATATCTGGCTGAAATAGTGGTACAGGAGTTAATCTGCGATAATCTGATACGAAAAGCAGATAAAAATGGAGTTTTTCTTATTTCGGAAAATGATCAAGAATAGACATAGTTTTAATGCACAACTTTTTTATGCTCTGGATGATGCGAAAGGGAAGATAAAAACTATGGCAATGATTCAAATGAACTTTATGAGTGAATATTTAAATGGCAATAATTATATTAACATTATCCTTCCCGATAGACCAGGAAATCAATCTTCTTCAGAATTTTATTGTGACAGCAACAAATATAAAGTATTATGGCTTTTACATCCTACCTGTAGTGATAGTAGCGATTGGATTCGTAAAACTATGGTTGAAGTCTATGCTTGTGAAAGAAATTTAGCTGTAGTTATACTTAGCGGCATGAATTCGAATTATGTAAATTGGCAAGTTTTCGGCTTTAATTATAAAATGCATGATTACTTGTTTGAAGAACTTATGCCGATGATATATAGCTGGTTCCCAATTTCCAACAAAAGAGAGGATAATTTTATCGCAGGATGTTCAATGGGAGGATATGGAGCAATGATATATGCAATGAGCCATCCTGAAAAGTTTAGCCTTGTTGCTGCGTTATCAGCCCCAACTTATAATCCGCACAGATTACTATCAGATAAATCAATGCTCGATGAAGCTTTTAAAGTGCGTTTTGATGCTTGTGTAATCAATGCAGGAGGAGAAGAAGCCTTTCTTAATTCTGATGAAAACGTATGGGATAGGCTGAACGAATTAAATATTAAAAATAAACTTCCAAGATTATATTACTATATAGGAACGGATGATGATTTGTTCCCTGCATATCTTAGATTTAAAAAATATGCAAAAGACAATCATATACCTACTGTTTTTATTGAAGAAAACGGATATGCACATGAATGGCGCTTTTGGAATAAATGCATCGAACATGTAATGGAATTGTGTTGTTGTGAGTAACATAAAATTCCTGCTATCTTCATAATGTGACTATTTTAATCTTCAATATACCCCGCAAAGTCTTATGACGATGAGAGGTATATTTTGTATCGTCCTATATGTTCCGTATTAGTTTACACTTCACAATATATCTGGTGTAAACTAAAACATATATACTGAACACAATTAAGTTTACATTTTAAAAATTCTCCATATTACACCCGTATTAGGCATTAGTATATTGGGGTTCTTACTATCTTCCACTCCCATATCTAAAACATATAATGCTCCATCAGGGCCAAAGACGATATCTGTCGGTCTTCCAAATCCACCTTCTTTTGATATATAAGAGGGGAAGCCTGATTTATTAATAGCAAACGTACTTATAGTTCTTAATTTCATATCTACTCGGGATATTCGATGGCCAACTCCGGCATAAGATATACTATCATGACTCTGTTCAAAATCTATACTACCATATTCTGCAATATATACATCTCCATAAGTACCAAAGTTATTATAATCAAAATCAAAACCCATAATATTTGAATTGGTGGGAAATGTTACGAATGGTACTTGTGGAACATTTGGAAGAGTCTTTATTAATAATTCTGGTCTTCTTTCCCCTTCAGGTTTAAATCTTTCTAAATTAACTGGGTCCCCTCCGGCATAATCGGGCCAACCATACCATATTCCGGGTGATACTGTAAAAAACTCATCCGGAGCATTTGCTATCGGTCTGCTTCCTCTGTTATCATAACCTATATTGGCAACAAATAATTGACCATTTTCATCAAATTTTATATTTAATGGATTTCTAAGTCCCCAAACATATTGCTCCAATTTAGTACCATCTATATTGGCCATTAAAATACTTCCTGAAGCTTTAACAAATGCTTTCCTTATTTCATTTGGAGCATTTGGACTGCCATATGGAGAAAAGGCCCCTGTTAGAATTATTTCACCTGGAGCTACTTCATTCGTATTATTTCTAGTCTCATAATTTTGACCATTTAATATAATATATTCACCTGGTAAGTCACACATTTGTGGATGATTCTTAACCCAACTGTTATCTAATCCAACTACACCTGAATTGGTTATTGTTCCTTGCCCAAAGTATAATGTTTTCCTGTCAGGGCTAAAAACAACTTTTCCATTATAATTATCTCCATTACTTGGTAATCCGGTAATTATATCCTGTTTTGTCCCGTCACTTGAGACTCTTGTTATAATCCCCCTTTGTGATACATAAAGAAAGCCATCCAAATTATTTAAACCCGTGATTGGTCGATTAAATCCTTCGACCAGAACTTCAAAATTATTATCCACATATTGCAATATTCTTGGATTTCCAGATGTGAATCCCGATTCCGCTATCATTAAACTGCCGCTCTCGGTAAATAACATATTGATTGGTGCATCTAAACCATACGCAAAAACCTCGATGCCATATCCGGTTACAACGTTAATATCCGATGGATTTAAATATCTTTCCGTATAAACGTCATATGAATTAGCTGTTCGTCCAGATTGCATAAATAAAAACTCCTTATGATCTTATATAAAAATATATTCATTCAAATATATTTCATACTTAATGTATGGTATATGAGCCTAAATTGCAGTTACCCAAAATCAAATAAACACCAGCCATTGATTTATCATTGATAGCTCTAATGCAAATAAAGGATTTATTTCACATTTATTATAAATGGTAATAGGTCTAAAAAGTAAATCCAAATATCAATAATTCGATTATAATCAACAATTGTATCTTATAATCCGACACATTTTGTTATAATTTGCATATAATATATTAAAAATAAAGATTTAGAGGTGATCTGTATGGGATGCTGCGGACGCAGGAGACGTCGTAGACGGCGTTGTTTTTGTTAAGAGATAGATAACTTATAGATTATATGAGATTAGACCACTACATCAATAATAATATCATTATAAGGATGTTGTGGTCTAATAATTTATATATTAATATTCCCATCTTCTTACTGGTAATGTTTATCTGAATTCTGTATTCCAAATCACTCTGATGAGTTGCGGACAAAAGTTGATCTGATGAAATGAATGAACAAAGTACATAAAGTCAATTAATTATATACTTAAGAAAAGCACCTCACCGGTGCTTTTCTATGTTTTCTTATTAAAATAAGGATTCATCAGAATCAAATGTATCAATTAACTCTTTTGTATCATTATCGTAGATATGAATTATAAATTTTATATCATCCTCATTAACTCCGGCAAATTCCTGATAAATACCACTAATAAGCATTAATGCAAATAACCCTGATTCTTGAGAAATATCATCATCATTTTGTTTATTCGCATCATATTTTGTTTTGTCAACATATACATCAAATGATGTCCCATCATCATTCATTACAATTGATTTGAAACTATCTGGCATATCTCCAGATTTTATACTTTCATCAATTCCAGTATTAAAAGTTTCTTTAAGGTATGAAAGTACTTGCTGCTGCTGAGATTTTGTCATCGTAATAATTGTTGTAAAAGCATCCTCATTAACAACAATATATTTGACTCCTATGGAAGATAAATAAACGCCAAGTTCATTCTCTTCATCTTTCAGGTCAAATAAATTTGATATAGTTATAGAGACAGAATCTGACGGAACATTTACCTTTACACTGCATTTGTATTTCTTTTTCTTATAGTTTGCAGTAATCGTAGCATTCCCTGTTGATAATGCAGTCACTTTCCCTTTTGTTGATACTGATGCTACCAGCTTATTACTACTTGACCATTTCACTGAACCTGAAGCTCCGGATAATTTTAATGTATAGGTATCACCTACATTAACCACTAATTTTGTCTTTTTAAGCTTCGTAGTCGCAGCGTAAGATACTCCGGGTGCTGCTATAGTTAAACTTAGTATTAAAACTAAAAATAATGATAAAATTTTCTTCATTTGTACCCCTCCTAATGTATACCATGATTATTCATTATAATCGGAAACATATGGGATGTAAACTTAAAAATACCAGATATATATGAAGTACTACCAAATACCTAGAAGAAAGAGACATATCCAGCAAAACTTCCCTTACACGAGGTACCTTCACTTCATAAGACGCCATATACTCTAAAAATAATATCCAACAATTTAGAATACTCAGAATTATTGTTTCGTGGTCTCCTCTTCTATGATAAAGTTGAATTCATAGTCATACCGATAGGATGATAATTCTGATAATATTTTACTTTTTTCCTCTTGCGTACATTTCACATGAATTATCTTATTAACTTCATCAATACATTGCTCCATATTATCACGCTCCACAGTTCATCTGGTTCTTATTCAACTCCGATAACCTTACTCCGTCTTTCCATCTCTACGATATTCTGCCAAACTCCGTTATTATCCTTCGCAACCTTTTCACGGTAGCCTATCATTCGAAAGCCTGTTCTCGTATGAAGAGCGATACTTTTCACATTCAACTCAATAATCAACGAAATGATACTCCAGAAGCCCTCTTTTTCAGATTCTTCAATAGTGGCCCGCATCAGCTTCTCTCCTACTTGCATCCCACGATACTCACTCTTAATATATATGCTAATCTCTGCGACACCGGCATATACGCAGCGTTTGCTATATGGGGAAAGGGATGTCCAACCTATCACTTTGTTATCAGCTTCAGCCACCAAACGACAGGATTTAATATGGGCTTTATCCCATTCTTCGTAGGTGGGTACTTCATTTTGAAAGGTTGCAATCTTAGTATCCATTCCTTCTTTATAAATTTCTGCTACAGCATCCCAATCATCGCTTCTCATTTCTCTAATAATGAATTCCATAGTAATCTCCATTCAGTATAAACACTGCAAATTTGAGCTCAGTATTATATTTGCAAAGTGAATTGTTTTTATTATTGCATTTGTGAAAATGATACAAAAAAACCTAACACTCTAAGTTAGGTTTTAAAAGTCGAGGCGACGGGATTCGAACCCACGGCCTCTGCGTCCCGAACGCAGCGCTCTACCAAACTGAGCCACGCCTCGAATTATTGAAATTACAGGTACTGTCTGTTAAGAATTATGCTCTATTCAAAAGCACCGCATTAGTTATTATCTATCAAATATACAAAAAAGTCAACTATTATTTTCACTTTTTCGTATGAATTTTCAACGGAATTTTCAGCCTTATATTCATTAATTTTCACTGTAACATTTTTCATGTATCACATAAATATAGTTGCTTTAATACATCCATTTTACCCCATTAATTATAATGATTTTTGTTGGAGATTATCAGAAAACGGCGAATATAAATCTCCATCATTTAATAATATAATGATGGAGATTTCAAAGGATTATATATATGAATAGTGAGATATAAAAAAGATCAGGAATCATATCTGCCAGGGTAATTCTAAATTTGATATAATATGATTAAACAATTCCTCTATAATATGTTTAGAGTTCCCCATAATATCTTCGAATCGCCTGTTCCGTGTATTTAGCACATCCTTTACCAAACTGATTATCTGTTATCTCTGCTAATTTATCATATTCCCTATATTCCTTAGCTAAATCTAAAAGAATAGCTCTTGCATTGTCCAAATTAAACATTTTCTTATATAACTCTGCGAGTTTTGTAATGGCTTCTCTCTCTAGATCAGCGTTTTCCGTGTTCTTTGCCTCCATAAGTTGTCTATAGATTACTTCGTTTTCATTTTGCTGGTGAGCTAGTTCTTCTTTATCTGGAACAGATTGCAAAACTGCTTCTACTGCTCTTTCTTTTCCGCCATACCATTTCAATATATCCGTTACAGCCTTTTCATTTTTTAAACCCGTAGCCAAATAATCACGATATTTCTCTATACTTCCGTATATTTGAACTTGCTCTGCAAGAGTTTCTTTTGACATATTCTTAAGCGTATGGTCTAATATTTTTTGTACATCACTATCGCTAAATGCTTCAAAGCTCATGGTATTAACTCCTTTCATCACATCACTAATTAACTCAATAATCGCATTTAAGCGATTTCGTTTATTTTCCAGTAGGGTTTTTTGGGTGAATAAAACTTGCTCTTTATTATAATCAGAGTTTTCCATAATCTTCTTTATTTCTATTAATGGTATTTCCAATTCTCTAAAGAACATAATCTGCTGTAGTACTTCTAGTGCCTTGTTATCATAAAGGCGATAACCAACATCTGTTAATTGTGTGGGCTTTAATAATCCGATTTCATCATAATACCGAAGTGTTCTTATACTTACTCCTGTAATATCTGATACTTCTTTTACTGTTTTCATTTTATCCTCCTTTCAGTTCAAGCCTAAGCCATTACGTTACGTGAGGGTCAATAGTTAATTTCAAAAATCCCTTGAATGTAAATAGAAATTCCTCTAGATTACTTTGCAGTTTATTGTAATCTCAACCTCTACTTTATTGGTTTTACTAGTTTATTTTACATTTACTTTTAAATTATTAAAGCTATAATAGAACTGT
>JAEWMT010000039.1 GCA_023393095.1 Bacillota bacterium | reverse complement strand
GCCGACACCAATCATAACAATTAAAAATATTGATAGATATCTTCCAAAGGACTTCTTTATTTTCTTCAGTGTGTTTATGAATAACAATCGAATCACCACACAATCTCATTTGCTTTTTTAGGATTTTCATTGATCAAAACTTCTTTGACTGTACCATTTTTAATCTTAATGACCTTATCCGCAATATCAGCGATTACTGCATTGTGCGTAATTATCACAGTAGTCATGCCAACTTCTTTACAAGTTTTTTGCAATAATTCGATAATCATCTGTCCTGTTACGCTGTCGAGTGCGCCGGTAGGTTCATCACATAGAAGAAGCTTAGGATTTTTGGCGATTGCTCTTGCAATTGCTACACGTTGTTGTTCTCCGCCTGACAATTGAGAGGGAAAGCTATCCATACGATCAGACAATCCGACCTTCTCCAAAATTGTCTTAGGATCCAAGGAATCCGGGCATATCTGACAAGCTAACTCAACATTTTCAAGTGCAGTCAGATTACCCACGAGGTTATAAAATTGAAATACAAACCCAATATCATTGCGTCTGTAATTAACCAATTTTCTTTTGTTGTATTTATGGATTTCATTCCCGTCGACCCTGATGCTCCCATCACTTGGTGTATCCATCCCGCCAAGCAGATTTAAGACTGTGGTTTTACCAGCTCCCGATGGGCCAAGAATAACCACTAATTCACCCTTTTCTATCGTAAAAGAACAATGATCAACTGCATTAATCTTTACATCACCAATCTCATATGCTTTTACAATATTATCAAACTCAATGAGCGCCATCTATTTCCTCCATATCTTTTTTTACATAGGTAATTGCGAAACTATATAGACTTTGTAATTGTATACACAGCAGTTACCTGTTTCTTTACATTGTGTCCATAAATTCCTATACACTGTGTTGACAATTTAACTCGAATACATTATATTGACACTATGATTCAAATACAACAATCAATTAATTCATAAATGTAAGCTTCACAACAGATTACGATAAAATGTTTAGCAAATGATAAAACAAATATTATTAGTTGGAGGATTCGAATGGAAACAAAGAAAACTGACAGGCGTGTAAAATATACCAAAATGGTTATTAAGGACAGTTTTGTTAAGTTTTTAAAACAAAAGCCAATTTCAAAAATTACAGTAAAAGAAATCTGTGATGATGCTGATATCAACCGCGCCACTTTCTATGCGCATTATCTGGATCAATATGATTTACTCCAACAGATTGAGAATGAAATAATTGATGATATTAATCATTATTTAAAGAGCTATGATTTGAATAGTAATTTAATTCCGGTTGAAATGATTGAAAAGATTCTGGATTATGTGGCGGAAAATGCAGAACTTTTCGATCTTTTATTAAATTTAAACGGCGATATAAAGTTCCAGCAGGAGGTCATAAAGATTATTGGCTTGCAACATTTTATACCCATACTAGGAAATGATTTATTAAATAAAGAAGATGCCGAATATATCTATCATTTTTTAGCAAGCGGCTCTATCGGGGTCATTCAGATGTGGCTGAAAGGCGGTGTAAAAAAGCCAGCTAAGGAAATGGCGGAACTGATCCTTAAATCTTCTTACAATGGCAGAGCAGCATTTCTATAATCCTCCAATTCTTTCGTCGATCGCTGGGACGGGGATCGACTATCGTATCTCTTTCTACCCGAAATCCATATGAGTAAAGAAAAAGAATAGTTTTTATAATTCTTAACACAGAGCTTTCAGTGTATTATCACAATAAATGGGATATATTATTCCTAACAATTATACATTATCTCTTTTGTTTAATTATTGGGTATCAATTAATACCTTCATGTGATATACTTTATTACTGATTTCAAGTGTAATACAATAAACTGAATCCAGATTGGAGAATACTGCAATGTCATTTGCCACCTTAGTTTACCATGAAATTCGGGAAAGCTCTATGTTTCATCCAGATCAATCTCATCCCATAAATGTAAGGCAGAATTACGAAGATAATCTGCCCTCTCCTCTTTTTGTAACTTTAGAAAATTTTACAGAACAAATGAAATATTTATACGAGAATCAATACCACACTCTAACGCTTGAGGAGCTTCGTAATTATTATTATGGCCAAGCAGCTTTGCCGGAAAAATCCGTGTTATTAACCTTTGATGACTGCTACCAGTCCATTGCTCTCTATGCATATCCCCTTTTAAAAAATTATGGTTTCCACGGGGTGGCCTTTGTGGTTTCCGGATGGTTAAATAACCTGCAAACACCCTTTCAGCCTGAGATGTCTGTATGTCTTACTCAGAAAGATCTAAAAGAGATGGAAGATGTCTTTGAATATGCCAACCATACTGACTTGTTTCATACCAGATCCAACACATTCACCAGCCTAATGATGGAAGCCAGCGATTTGGAATTTTCCAAGGATTTGGACCGTTGCAACGCTAATCCTGTCATCGGAGCCAAAGATGTGTTTGCCTATCCCTTTGGTCTATATTCTGAGCGGAATATCGCTCTTCTTAAATCGAAAGGCTTCTGTATGGCTTTCACAACAAATGAAGGTCTAAATAACAGAAATACGGACCCTCTTAATCTTAATCGTACCGTTATTCCATATTTTATGGAAATGTCTGCCTTTCAAAATATCTTGGATTTAAAATAAAGAAATAAATGAAGCTGAATTATAAGGAGATTGAACTAATTATGAAAAAAATGTTTACTATACTTATCCTATTAATGGGAATTCTTTTATTGACCTCTTGTTCGAAAGCAGCAGACAAGGTTCCAGAAAGCAATGCCAAAGCCACTATCTCTCCCACGGATATCACTGGAAACAAGACTTTAACTAAAGAAGAATTGACGGTTGGAATATTACCTGCGGAATCTGCCATCCCCCTAATCTTAGCAAAGGAAAAAGGATTTTTTGAAGCTGAAGGGGTAACAGTAACAATACAGTCCTTTTCTTCTCCCAACGACCGGAATGCTGCCGTTCAATCTAAGGAACTAGATGGAGTCATTGGCGATGTCATGACGAGTGCTGCTTTTGTAGATAAAGGCATCCCCATGAAAATAACATCGGATATCAGTGAAGATTTTAAGATCCTTTCTTCCCCAAAATCCGGAATTACCAAGATGGATCAATTGGGAGGGAAAAAGATTTCTCTTGTTCCTAATTTCATTCTGGAATATATTATGGATCAGTTTGCTACAAAATATGGATTTCAATATAAGATAGTTGAGATTCCTTCCTTTTCTGGTAGATCCGAAGCACTGTTGTCAGACCAGATTGACGGAGTCGTATTTACAGAACCGCAGGCTGGAATGCTGGTAACTCAGGGAGCCCATCTGCTTGGTAGTTCAAAAGAAGCCGGAATCAAGGGAGGAACCCTGATGTTTACCAATGATACCATTACCAAGCATCCTAAAGCTATCAAAGCCTTTTATAAGGCTTATCATAAAGCCATCGAATACATGAATGAGACCGATGCTTCTAAATACAGCGACATCTTAACCAAATACCAGTTTCCTGAAGCCATTAGTGATTACCTTACCAGTCTGAATGGAACCTTCCAGTATGCCGGTTCTATTGAAAAAAAGCAATTTGATCATATTATAGAATGGACCAAGAAAAAGAAATTGATCAGCAAAAGCTATACGTATGAGGAGCTTACTGATTTTTCCTTCTTGGAATAATCATTCTTAAAATAACTAATAAGACAATTCAAACTTCGAACATCCGTAACTGGGCAAATGTACAGTATAAAGTTGTTAGGGCTATGCTAGACTTTGTGGGAACGGAGCTGTAGTTCGCGCCATTACGAAAGAGAGACTAGCCCAATTCGGATTAGTCTCTCTACTTAATTACTAATAATACAGAAAATACTTAATTAGTGGTGCTGTTATCTAATGTAAAATTATAATCCGACAAAGAAAATTGCTTATTACTAAAATTAACAGTTGCTTCAACGTTTCCAAAGAATTGCGGTGAAACCCAATTTTTATATATAAAACCGATTTCAATTATAGCCTTAATTTTCTGTCCGTCAAATTTAAAATCAACGAAATCTCCAAATACAACATTCTCAATCGGTCCAGAATCAGAATCTTCTTTACCAATATTAACAGTATAATCTTTATTATCAAATTTTACATTAACTATTTTACTATCCTTTTCTTGACTAAAGGTGAACTTATTATCAAACCAAGAATCAACATCAAAACCTGACAAACAGTAGTCGGTATACTCTGAATAGGATTCGTCCTTTGTATCATCGATGTGCAATAAATGCAAATCCCTAATTGAATAGCCTGTTCCTGAGCCTACATATAAAGTTATAGCTAACTCCTTTTTACCATCGCTATCAAAATCTTGATAAGCCAACTCCGGTAAAACTAATCTAGGTGTTATCCATAACCAATCATAATATGTTCCGATGTTATTTTGGTAAAGAATTACTCCATAAGGATAGATTCCATATAAATAAATGTTTTCTGATTTTATTGCCGCAATTAGTGGAATTTGATTTTCCTTATTCATAACATTATTATTAAAATCTTCTGTATTGTTACTTAAATTAAAAACATTGGGTGAAGGTGTAGGAGATTGTGTAATTATAGTAGGTGAAGCTTGAATTGGACTTTCTGATAGCAGACTTTGACTTTGCGAAGGAGATTCCCAAGTGGTATTTACATTCTTGCATCCACTAATTAAGACTATAGTAAAAGACAATAATAATAAACTTAAAAAAATTCTAACTCTTACTACTAAACTATTTGATTTATGCATATAGCTCACCAACCTTTACATCTTTCCCAATAATATCTATCTGTTATAATAACGTTTCTCTTTTTCTTTTAACCACGGTGCACAAAGATATTCCAGCCAATCCAACAAATTAAATAATAATATCCCTATGAACCCAATTGTTAGAATTCCCCCGAACATTTCTACATAATTCATCTTTGACCAGGCACTTAAAATATAATAACCTATTCCATAGGTAACCGCATAATTCTCCGCAAAAAATAAAGATGCCAGTGTGATCCCAATACTAATCCTCAATCCGGAAAAAATCTGAGGAAGGATTGCCGGCAGTATCAAAAACCGGTATTTCTGTGAAGCCGTCGCACAGAAGCTATTCATTACTTTAACATGCAACGGTGAAATCTGTTCTACACCATCCCGTACGGATAATATCATCTGGAATATGATAATCCAAATCATCAAAATTATTTTGGAGGTATCTCCTAGCCCGAATAGCAGCATAAAAATTGGGAGAAATGCAATTTTAGGCATAGGATAAATAAAATACAAAAACGGAGATAGAAGTTTTTTACAGGTCTCATTAATTCCTAGAAGAATACCTGCCGGTACTCCAATCAACAGAGAAATACCAATTGCAGCCAACACTCTTAACATGCTGGCTCCGCAATGAAGTAATAAGATTCTTGGAACCGTTAGCATATACGCAATGGTTTCCATGGGCGACGGCACCGTGTGGGTGTTTAAAAGCAGGTGACAGATTTCCCAAAGAATAAGAAAACTGATAAAACCTATTAATTGACTCTTAGCAAATTTCTTTATACTTCTCATAACACCGGTATAAATCAACCATTTTCTCTCTTTCATTCTTGGTTCTCCATTTTGATCAGCCGTCTTAATTTAATGCATTCCTCGTAGAATCCTAGCTGCTCTCTGGCATTTTTAGTGAAATAATAGGGATTCTCCATCTTAGAAATCGTTCCATCTTCTTTTAGAAGCAAGATATACTGTCCCAACACCATGGCCTCTTCTATATCATGTGTAACAAAGAGTAGCGTCGCCTGTCTCTTTTGTTGTTCCCATCGAATCAGCCTCTGCAATTCTTCCTTGGTAGTTGCATCCAGAGCAGAGGTGGGCTCATCCATCAAAATAGTATCTGGCTCTCCGATTAGGGTTCTTGCTAAGGCTACCCTCTGTTGTTCTCCTCCGCTTAGTTCCTGAGGATATTTGTTTTTGTACTTTTCCAGCCCCATCTTTTGAAGCAATACTCCAACTACAGCATCCACACCCTGCTTCTGACCCCTAAGCTTTAGCGGCATGGAAACTGCTTCTGCCACCGTCTGCCAAGGTAACAGCCCAAGTTCCTGAAATAGAACGGCAGTTTCTCTTCTTGTTTTTTGAACAATCGTTCCATTAATACTAACAGTTCCCTGATCTGGCTTTAAAAAACCTGCAATCAGATTCAGTATAGTTGTCTTTCCTGAACCGGATTTACCGATCAAAGCATAGGAGACGCCCTGTTCCAGTAGAAGATTAACTTCTTTCAGCACCTGTTGCTCCCCAAAAGCAAAGAAAACCTGGTTAAATATAATAAAATCCTTCTTCAAGCTTTATCCTCCCGGTATTCTTAAGAACTTTCATAAAATATTATAATGGTAAAAAGTTTTTTCTGACCTCATTATTTTATACCGTTGGTATTCTGATTAAGGCATTCTTATATATTCTTTTAACTTTACGGGGTTATTAATTATCTATTAGATCTCTGCTATTTTCCTGCTCACTAATATGAGTATTATTTATTGACGTATTTGCTATATCAATAAAATCCCGGAATTCCGCATAATCTTCTAATTCTGCACAATACATGAGTTGTATATAAAAATGATTTGACAAATTATATTTAATCATTCCAAGATTGTCATTCTCTTTCACTGTGAATTGTGGAAGAAACCCAATGCCCCAATCATTCCTAATTAAACTTTTTATCGTATCCACATTGCTTAATGCCATGGAGATATGATATTTCTGCCCATGCTCCGCAAAGGTAGCAAGTAAAGCCTTTCGATATGGACATTCTTCTCCGGTCAATATGAGTGACTGCTTCTCCAGTTTATCCAGAATATCCGATTCGGTGTGAGTTTTTGAGTTATAAACAAAACACAGGTTTTCTTGCTTTAATTTAAATACTTTCATACCATCAATCTTTATCTCTTTATCGAAAACCAAAACAAAATCTAACTTTTTCCGACTTAGTTTCATTAAAAGACTATTTTCATCTTCAATCGAAAGATGAAAAACAATCTGAGGATATTTTATTTTATATGCTTCAATAATATCCTGCAAGTAGTATAAGGCTATGGATTCTATTGTACCAATATTTATTTCTTTTACTTCTTGAATTCTTAATTCATTATCCATATTTTCCATTAATTCTAATATATTTTTTGCATATTGGTAGAGGATTCTTCCTTTTGAGGTTAAAACTAAGTGATTATCTTTGCGATAGATAATCTTTCCCCCATATATTTGTTCTAATCTTTGAATATGCGTAGAAATACTTGATTGCGAATATCCTAATACCTCTGCGGTTTGAGAATAATTGCCTAATTCATATAAGCATAACAGACTTCTAAAATATATTAATTCCATGGCAAACCTCACAATATCAATATTATTGATTGATAATATCAAAATCATTCTATTTCGTCAATAATTTATCTATACTATAATGGAAATATATATATTATAATGAAATAAAAGTAATGGAAAATCTTAGAAGTAGCAACGTCTATTTTCTTGGGAAGATATTTAATATAGTATAGAAAATCGAATTATACAAGGGGGAAAGTTAATGAATATTACTTACAGAAAAGCAAATGCATCAGACGTGGAGTTATTAGTAAAAACTCGCTTAGACTTGCTCGAAGAGGATTCCGGTGTGATGACTGATCAGGAAAGAGAATTGTTGTATCAAAGTAATAAAAATCATATGGAAACCGGTTTATCAAACGGCTCTTACTTTGCATTTTTAGCTTTTGATGGTAATACCTTTGTTGGAACATGCTCTGTCTGCCTGTATTCTGTTCTGCCCGGTAGAAAGCTTCCAACTGGAGGCAACGCGTATATACAAAATATGTATGTCCTTCCTTCGTATCGGAGAAATGGAATTGGGAAAGCTCTTACATCCAAGTGTATTAATGAGGCACAAAGATTGCACCATAGCCGGATTACCTTACATGCTACTCAGAAAGGGCAGCTGCTTTTCGCTCATTGTGGTTTTAAAGTGGCTGACAGCAATAAGCTAATACTAATGGTGCATGAGTAATATAGTATAATTAAATATTAGGATGTTAAAAGTCAGATTTATGTAGTGATATTGTATACATATATTCATCTAGTACGCCCTAATCATAATAATTAAAAAGGAGTGAATAATATCTTGCTAGAGAAAGTAAATCTAAAAACTAGTGTAGATTCTGTTGAAAATTTATACATATATGAAAAAGTAGGACGGTTAAACAAACATGTACTTAGTGTTGTTAATGTAGAAAATCGCACTTTGGATTTTCATGTACATGAAGAATCGGATGAGTTGTTTTATGTGATTGAAGGAAGCTTTCATCTGGAAACTGATGAAGGACAAGTCAAAGTGGATCAAGGTGAGTTTATTATTGTACCAAAAGGGACTAGGCATCGGCCCGTAGTTACAACGTTAACTAAATTCTTGATGATTGAGCTAGAGGGAACTCTTAATAAAGAAAATAGCGGCGACTTATATGAGGAGTAAGTCTGTAAATAGGAAACTGTAATTTCATTATTAGTTCTACTTCCATGAATGTAAATTAAAATCCCTAAAATGCAGTCAAGGCTAAACCCTTACCTTGACTGTATAAGGTCAAAATTTATAATTTTGTATTTATCTATTACATCTTTCAAATGGGTTTGTCTTACTGAAATATAAATTGTTCTGTTTTCTAATAATAGCTTTGAGCATATTTTATGAAATCCCTTTTCCTGTAATTCCAAAGGTCCAATTTCATCAATAAAGACTGGGGATATATTATTACTAAGAATATCCTGAGTAATTTGAAACGCAAAATCAAGGCCCTCCTGAGAAAAGCTATATACATCATAACGGTATTTCTCATTCCAATTAATCGGAATATATCCATCTTTGCATGAAAACGATCTGCCCTCTCCAGTTGATAACCTGACGATCTGCTGTCCTGAGTAATTCCTACCCATATAGGTTTTTGGCAGGATAAAACCATCTCCGGTTTTTATTTCTTGATATAATGATAAGAGTTTTGTGGTTTTACCGCTGTTGATGCTTCCTGTTACAATGTATACCATAATTTCCCCCATATAATTTTTGATTATTTTAAATAATTCTGATTAGGATTTCATGAGTAGATTTATGTAAATCAACGAATACATATGCATATATTCATTGATTCACCTAATAGATGACTTATGACTCCCAAACCAATTTTTTATATTTATATAATCCTCCTGGGTATCGATGTCCATAAAGATACCCGAACTTTTCACTTCAACCGTGTTGAAGCCTTGATGGTTGATGAATTCTCTTAGATTACTATAGTTTGTACTGGAAAGCAGTAAGTTTGACATTCTTTTATCCATTAGTACCGGATGACCATTCATGCCTTGATGAGTTGGTAACACAATTTCACTCTTTACTTTAAGAAGGCTTTCATATACGTCTTTACTTACCAAAGCGTAATCCCCTGGAATCAAAAAAATCCTATCACCTTTCATATGCTTGAAACCTTCTATCACGGAACTAAACATTCCTGTTTCATAATTCTTATTATAAACCAACTCTATCTTAAGATACTTGTCCAGAATCGGAGTAAGATGATTAACTTTATATCCTCCAACCACAATAATCCGAGAGCAGGTTTCATACATTCCCTCAATACAATGTTCTATTACGGTTTTACCGCCTAGTTCCAAGGTTAGTTTGTATGCTCCTGCTCTCGATGAAAATCCACCGGCTAAAATAATACCCTCAATCATCATAAGCTTATAACACCCATTGAAGGATTAGTGCAATAGTCAGTAGGCTAAAAGCAACCAATGGTTTAAAGCTAAACTGCTTAACCACTTCCAATTTTACTAATTTATTTGAAAATAGCTTGGTATGCAAATTCTTTTCATGATTGATTCCTTTTATTTTCGCTGTGAACATTATCATTCCATAAATAAATAAACTATTAATGAAACCTTCATATAAGAAGAACTTAAGCAGAGACATTGCTCCTTTGTAGGGATAAGCAGGCAATATCCATCTAGGAATGGCTAATAAACTCACTAGAAATAGGGCTCTCCATAGTAGATTGACTGAAACTATTTCTACGAGCTTATAATTTATACGTTTCTTGCAAGCAAATAATTTAAGTACTGCATATAAAGAAAGACCTTCCAGCAAAATCGACAGGGCTGGGCAAATGACAATGACCAAATTTACCGTCATGAAGAGGTTTATTAGCTTTATTGATAAAGCGACCATAGAGGTAAAAATTATTGAATGCAATTTGCCAGTCTGTTTATAAACCATGCCCATAAAGAAATAAGCGAACGGGAACCAAAATAACCATCCTATAGGAAATGCGGTGAGGTGTAATAAATGGCCAAGGGTCGCCTCCTCAAGTCCCCAGAATGCACCCCAGAAGATTATGGCACTGCTGTATCTTTTTATCAAATGACGTCAACCCCCAAATTTGAACTATGAACTCAAAATATTCTATGAATTGTTGTACTGTTTTATTACTTTCAAAAGTTGTAGATCAATACAACGAATTTTTTATATATGGTAATCTATGATATCCCATAACCTTGCACATATTGCAAATTAGCTGGTATTAAAACAGCCCAGTTAATTTAAGATATTATACTAACTTGGAAGCTAGCTAGACATTGTCTTCAAAATAGTTTTCATTGCAATTCTTATCTCTTCATAGCTTGTACATCTGCAAATATTGGATTGGAGCCATTCTTCCATGATATATTCATCTGCATCAGGATGAATATGTGCAAGAGAATGGCAAACCATTAAGAAACCAGAGGTACAGTAGCCACACTGAAATCCCCAATTCTCTACAAATGCTTTTTGGATTGGGGCATTTTGAAGCCCTTCAACGGTGATTACTTTATGTCCAATCGCTTCAACTGCCAGCATTAGGCATGATTTAACAGGCCAGCCGTCAACAAGAACTGTACAGGCACCACAGTCACCGTTTTCACAACTAGGCTTAGCCCCGGTTAGTCCAAGTTGTTCTCTGAGAACATATAAAAGAATATCTGAGGGACTTACTACAACCTCCTTCTTCTCTCCATTGATATCAAGTTCTATGATACTTTTGCCTTCTATTTTCAGCATTATTACACTCCCTCCAGTGTTTCCAAAGTGTTGATTATGACTTTTTTCAGCATAAATTTTCGATACTTGTCCGAGCCCGAGACATCATTTAATATAGGTGCGGGTAAATCCTTAAGAGCGTTGTTAATTCTAATATCCCATGAGCTGTTTTTATCATTAAGATCCTCTTCGACTTTGGCACACCGAAATGGAAATGAACACACCCCACTAAAAGCAATCCTGATTTTATCGTTTTGCTTCATTGCTGCTATTGATATTAAGGGGTAGTCAATTTTCTCATTTTTTGTTTTCTTAACATGAACAAAGGGCAATGTCATATATTCTTTCCCCAGTGAAAACGAAACGATAAATTCACCCTTAGCAAGGTGCAAGCTTTCACCAAATACTTCAGCTATTGGAACCTGCCTGAGTTTATTTTCACCGGCTATGGTCACATTTGCATCGGCTAATAGCAGCGGTAAAATCGCCTCACGATAAATAATCGTTCCTCCAATATTTCCGCCTAGGGTAATCTTACATTGTATTGTGTGGTCTGCTATCCTACCGACGGATTTTCCAAGCAAGGGGAATATTTTAGATTCAGATATTCGGGATAGAGTTACTGAGGAGCCAATATTCAAAAGGTCTCCCTGAAATTCTAGAACATTACATTCAGGAATGCCTTTCAAATCAATGACCGCTTTTGTATGAATATTATGAACCCTTGCCATACTTATAATTTCAGTACCGCCACCATAATAAATAGGATTCTTCTGTTGAGCATCCAGCTCTTTATAAATTTGCATTGCCTCATCTACGGAATCCGGTCTATAGTAATCAAAATTAAAAGGGATCATATGATACCCCCTGTTTTTGCCATCCAGATAGTTTCCGGTGTGAGTGGCAGCTTGTTAAGATCAATCTGAGCTGCAGATGACAGTGCATTTGCCAGAGCAGCAGGGATACCGATAATTCCATGCTCAGAAAAGCCTCTTGCTCCATAAGGAGCATCTTCCTGCGGAGTTTCAATAAATTCTACGATATACTCAGGTTCCTCGCCAATATGCATTACCTTATAAGTTCGCAAGCTTGTATTTTGCACCTTTCCTTCCTTAGTGTACGTAAAAGCCTCACGGCTTCCAAGCCCAAAGCCCATACACATTCCGCCGGTAATTAAGCCTCTTGCTGTTTTAGGATTTAATACTTTACCGGCATCAACAACAGTAATTGCTTTCACCAGCCTGTAGGTGAATTCCTTTGTGTCAAATTCTACTTCGACTGCCTGAGCACCTACCGTCCAAGCCGGACCAGGCTTTCCCTTACCTGTTTCTTTATCTAGGTCTGTTATATGGCTCATGATAAAACTTCCATGGCCTAATATTTGTCCTTCAACCGCATTACCTCCGGGATACTTATAGCCGTGCACCAGATCTTTCATATCAAGATATCTATCAGGGTCTTGTTTCAAATATACCTTTTCATTCGCAACGATCAAATCCTCAGGTGGGCACCTCATAACCACGGCTGCCAGCTTGCGAAGCTGTCTAATCAAGTCTTCACCAGCACGTAATACTGCCTTGCCGGCCATATACGTTGTCATACTTGCAACGGTTTTCCAATGCTCCGGATTTATTTGCGTATCTACTTCAAGCTTCACATGAATTCTTCCAATGTCCATTCCCATTTTTTCAGCAAGGATTTGAGCCAAAGTAGTTTTCATTCCCGGACCGCATTCAACTACACCACTGTTTAAATTAATACTTCCGTCCTTGTTAAACGTCAAAAGGACTCCTGAAATAGCATCCGTCGGAGAGTCGGAGGTTTTCCAGAAACAGCTTAAACCCTTTGCCCTGACTTTATTACCGCCAATATCTATCCTTATTCCTTCGCTCCAGTTGATTAATTCTTTCAGCTTTTCAAGACATGCTGTTAGATTTCCTATATTACTTATGGTTGTCTTCACCTGGGTAGGAGTTGTTTTTCCTGGTACGATAGCGTTTTTCATCCTTAATTGTAAAGGATCGATTCCAAGCTTTATTGCGAGTTTATCTAATGATCTTTCCATACAAAAGGTATAGGATGCATGTCCAAACCCACGGAAGGATGTTGCATACGGGTGGTTCGTATATACACATAAGGAGTCACACCAGACATTTTCAATATTGTAAGGGCCGGTACAATCAACTGCTATGGCTTTTGCTAAACGCGGACCTATGTCGGTATAAGCCCCGGTGTCAACCAGATATGTCATTTCTACAGCCTTTAGTATTCCATCCTTTGTAGCTCCAAGCTTAATCTTTGCCTCCAGTCCCAAACGGCAGGGAGAGGTTACGATATCTTCCTCTCTGGTATTTGCAATCTTAATAAGTCTTCCTCCAACGGATTTTGAAGCCATATAGGCAAGAATTTCAAGCTGAACTGGAGCTTTTCCACCAAATCCCCCACCGACTAGCGGGGTTTTTACAGTAATCATTCCTTCTTCCACTCCAAAATACTGGCTAATCAGTTTTTTTACAGAAAAAGGGGACTGCGTTGATGTATTTATTACCACATGTCCATCCGCATGTATTTCAGCTCTAGTATTCCTTGTTTCCATTGCGATATGATCGGACTGGGGAAGTGTATAGCTTGCCTCAACAATAGCTTCGCTTTCAGTCCAGCCTTTCATCATATCACCTTTTCTTATTTTAATTCGAGCAGGTATATTTGTGTTTGGTTCAGGATTAATATCCTTGACCACATGTCTGTATTGAGCTAAGTTCTCGTGAATCATAGGTGCATCAATTTTAAGTGCTTCACTTGGGGAATTTATAACAGGTAATTGCTCATATTCTACCTTTACCAGCTTCGCGGCACTCATAGCTTCACGTTCGCTGTCCGCAACAACTAAAGCAACTGGTTCACCAAAGTATCTTACTTTATCTATGGCGATTGGTGGACGGTCTTCGAGAATCGTACCGCAAAGAATCGAATAATTATTTCCTGTCAGGACAGTCTGAACTCCTGGAACTTTTACCGCTTCTGATATGTCAATTAATCTTATTTTTGCATGTGCATATGGACTGGTTACCAATTTAGCGTGTAAAATACCTGGTACAATATAATCATCCGTGTATTTTGCCATACCTGTTACTTTATCCCACGCTTCTTTTCGTTGAATACTTCTGCCGATTGCTACTGTTGTATCCAAAAGTTTCCCTCCTATTACAAAAGAATCTTTACTTTTAACATACATAATGAATTACGTATGTTAAATATATACATTCCAGTAATATATATTTTCCAGCATCAGGTGCCTTTATTCTTTTAATATTACAGACCATATACCGTCTTAAAATTTTATAATTAATTCTTCGGATGAAAACATTTATGAGATATTATTTCACAGAAAAAACCAGTCAAGACATAATTTCATATTCTTGACTGGTATTTGCAATTTTTGTAATATAATGATCGGTTTTAACTAATGTTCACCAAACTCCTTATCATTTAATTCTATCTTTAACTTTGGCGTGATATCTCTGAAGGTCAGTTATGGATTGGATACTAGAAGCCCTAATTTAGTCATTACCTCTGTCATTTTATGTATATCAATTGGTTTCGCTGCATAAGCTTCACATCCATTTTCAAATGCTGCCTGAACTATTTGTGCTTCAGCAAGGGCTGTTGTCATAATAATTTTAACACGGTTTTCAGGAAGTACCTCATTCTGTCTCTCTAGTTCCCTAATTGCTTTTAACGCCTTCATACCATCCAGCTTCGGCATCATAATGTCGAGGCAGATCAGTTGATAGGGATTATTATCATTTAATGCAATAAGAAATGCATCAATCGTCTCAAGACCATCAACTACCAGATCACATTCACCATAGCGTGATAGGAATTTGTCTAAAAATTTTCTGCTTACCATATCATCTTCAGCTATCAGTATTCTCATACCATTCCTCCTATTTAAATGCCTTTAGTTCTTCAAATTCTTTCTTCATATTTAAGCTATATTCCGATATATTAGTCCAATTGCGTTTTCTTGAGGCCAATATCACTTTAAATGACATATGCATCAGACCATCTGCATTGATACGTAATGCTATTTTTTTAATGTGATTGGCAGTCTCTTCTATCTGTGTAAGCTGCTTCTCATCAATTGCATCCTGTAATTTTGAAATTAAATGTTCGATTTCTTCCATTTCAAACAACACTTCTTTTTTAGAAATAGCTTCATTTGATCTGATAAATACAATCTTGCCATTTTCCCTAAGCCTTACACTGCCAAACATATTCGGACTATAATCGCTTCTTTCAGCTATAACACTATGATCTATGAGATTCCTAACATCAAAATTAACTTTCTCTATTATAAGTTTTCCTGCCTCATTTCTGGAAAAGTCTATTATATCATTGATAGACTTAAGTAACGAAACTGCACTGAATTTAGCTAAATTAACATTATCTGTCTGTTCTTCGTTAAGTTCAGATAATAATAGTAAGTCCATCATACCGATAATTCCGTTTATAGGTGTGCGGATTTCATGACTCATCTTTGCTAAGAATTCACTTTTTATTTTATTGGCAAATTCTACTTCATCCTTTCCCCTTTGAAGGGTAGCTTCACCATTCTTAAAATGATGAATATCTCGAAACACCACCACAGTACCTTCCGGCTCATTATGAGAATTTTTGATAGGGGAAAAGCTTGCTGATACAAATTTTGTTATTTCATCCTTAGTCATCAAAGCTACATGATTTTGGAATCCAGCCACACTATCATTGTCAAGTGATAATGTAATTGGGCTTGGTAACCTTTCCTTAGTAAAGTAATCTACAACATGGAATACCTCATCAATATGCTTGCCTATTATATCATTCGCACTCCACCCGGTCAATTTTTCACCTGATGCATTCATAAACAGAATTATGCCCTCCCTGTTGGTTGCAATAACCCCATCGCCGATGCAGGACAAGGTATTTATCATAAAATTAATTTTATCTGATATTCCTATATCTTGGTGCATTTCAAACTCCTTCCTTAGATTTTAATAGGTAGGTGATTCACCATGACGATATCTGACGCCACATCCATCGTTAACGTTCTTCTATCATATCCTCTCAAATTAACTTTTTCTGAAATATATCCATTGTTTTATTTATTTTCTATTCTTAATATTTACCAAACTCTTTATCACTTAAATCTATTTTTATGGAACCTGCAGCCGCCGATTCTAAATGAGCTGTTGAATTATATTTTTTACTTGAAGAATTATTTTGATTCAGATTATCAAGTACTTTTAACACATCCGAATTAATATCTTCATAGTTTCGATAGGACGTGGTATTGGATTCTTTTTTCAACTGATATCTTGCAACCTGATCTTTTAATAATTCGGCTTGGCTTGATAATTCCTCACTTGCTGATGCACTTTCTTCAGAAGTAGCTGAATTAGTCTGTACCACTTGAGATACCTGCATAATTCCTTGATTAATTTGTGAAATTCCTGAGGCCTGTTCGTTAGATGCTACAGCTATATTACTGACAAGATTCGCTACCTTTGCAACATTCTCTACAATTTTGTTAAGTGCATTTGCAGTATCATTGGCAATCTTAGTTCCGCCTTCCACTTTCTTAATGGAGCCTTCAATCATATCGGTTGTTTCTTTAGCCGCATTTGCTGAACGAGCAGCCAGAGTTCTAACTTCCTCTGCAACTACAGCAAAACCTTTCCCATGTTGGCCCGCTCTTGCCGCTTCAACCGCTGCATTCAATGCTAAGATATTAGTCTGGAATGCTATTTCGTCTATTACCTTTATAATTTTTGAAATACTAGTAGAAGATTCATTAATATCTTGCATTGACTGAAGCATTTCCCTCATTTGAGTATTGCCCAGTTCAGCATTTGTCTTTGCTGTATCTGCTAGGCTGTTTGCCTGGTCTGCATATTCGGCATTCTGTTTTGTCTGGGCGGATATTTCTTCAATAGAGGCAGAGAGTTCTTCAATAGAACTAGCCTGCTCCGTAGCTCCCTGAGAGAGAGCTATACTTGAATCGGAAACCTGTTTCGCACCGGAAGCTACCAGTTCAGCTGCTGTTCGTATATTATTCAGGATTTCATTATTCATTAAAATCATTTCATTCAGCTTTAATCCTAATAGGTCATCTTTTGATTTTACGCTGATATTAGTTGTTAGGTCACCAGAAGCAACTTTTCCTACCACATTGGCTTGCTCACGTATATTTTCAACCATTTTACCAAAGGAGTCCATTAATAAACCAATTTCATCTTTTGAACTCGCTTCCACATTAACATATACATCGCCTAATGCAATCTTTTTAGCTGCATCTGTAAGTTTGATGATTGGTCGACTAATGATTCTAGATATAAAAATTCCAAGAATTACAGCTATAACCATACCAAGTATAACAACACTTAACATAGCAATTAGAGCAGTATTGGCTTCTCTTGAATTACTATCTGAGCTTTGATGTGCTGATTCTACCGTAGCTTGGCTCAACTTGTTGAACCCTTCTTCTACAGTCGTACCTAGTTTCTGCCCGTCACCAAATAATAGTTCTGTAGCCTCATCATCCTGATTCGCTTGTGCAAATGATATAATCTGATCTCTTACCGGAGTATACTGGCTGATTGCATCCTGAAGAGAGTTAAAAGTATCGAGAGTTGATTGCTTTATTATTGTTTTTTTAAAGCTTTTTAATTGTACTTGAATATCTGCATCAAGTGTTTTGATATTATCTAAGTATGTAAGCATTTTTTCAGTGTCAGTATCAAGTACCAATTTTAATATATTAAAACGCATTCTTTGAAAATCTACTTTTGCGTCTCCAATTTTATTTATGGGAATAGTATTTTTTTCGTACATTTGGGTGACTGCTTTGTTAATATTGTTTATATTATAGATACCCACTACACCAACCACGCCTGTAATCACTGATATTAATATAAAAGCCATCATAAGTTTTGTTCCAATCTTCATGTTATAAAACCATTTCATCCCAATGTCCTCCTTTAATTTACTCTCAGTAATTAGATCAACCTACATTACCCAAACACTCAATTTCTTCATCATTCAATAGCTTTTCGCAATCTAAAAGCAATTTAACATCACTACCTACTTTTCCAATCGCCTTAATATAGTTATGCCCTCCCTTATTGATATCTGGAGGCGGTACGATTTCTTCATCCCGAATTATTAAGACTTCTGAAACACTATCCACAATCAATCCGATTGAAATTTCATTGGTATCAATAACAATAATGCATGTCCTATCATTATATTCCTGGAACGGCCTCTTAAAGCGAAGTCTCACGTCCATGACGGGTATGATCTTTCCTCTTAAATTAATAATACCCTTGACATACTCCGGAAGTTCGGGCACCTCGGTTATGGGCTGTATTCCAATAATTTCTGTGACATAACTGATTTCAATTCCATACATTTCATTTCCCATACGGAAAGTGAGAAACCTTCCTTTCTGCGTATCTTCTTCTAACTCCAATTGATCTTGTTCTTCCATTTGGGTCATTATTAAATCTCCTTTCTTTTTGTATTTAAGGTAATTTTTTTATCTTTTATATTTTTAGCTCTCTATCACTCAAGTTTCTTAGCATTATTTTTTATTATCTCGGTGTTGGCTTCTTTTTCTGTCTTATTATTAGTCCTTTTCATTCCTAACAGTCCACCTATGTCGAGAATCAAGCTGATGTTGCCATCACCAAGAAGGGTACATCCAGCCAGCCCTGCTATCTTTCTCGTATTCTTTATATAATTAGGCAGTGCCTTTACAACCACCTGCTGCTGACCTATCAGCTCGTCCGCAAAGAGACAAATACTTTTATCATCCTGCTCCACCATAATAAGAATTCCATCTGTGAAACAGGTTATTTCGGTATTAACTCCATAAATATCATGTAATCTCAAAATGGGATAGCATTGACCACGAACCATTATCATTTCATTGCCATCGGGATCCTTGATAATATCATTCTTCTTAGGGCGGAAGGATTCCTTAATGGAACTGGTTGGAAGCGTATATCTTGAGGAACCAACCCTGATATTCATTCCGTCTATGATTGCTAAGGTGAGCGGTATTTTTAAAGTCGTTGTCGTGCCCTTCCCTTCTATACTGTCAATGGATACCACGCCTCCAACCGCTTCCAGGCTCTTAGTTACAACATCCATTCCGACTCCCCTACCGGAGAATTCAGTAATAGTATCTTTCGTAGAAAACCCAGGAAGTAAAATAAGATTGTAAATTTCTTTATCCGTCAATTCACTTGCTGTCTTCTGGATTAACTCATTTTCAAATGCTTTTTTCAGAATTGCTTCTTTATTTAATCCCTTGCCGTCGTCCCCAACAATTATGAGTACATCACTTCCTGCATTTTTTGCTTCCAGTGTTAATACTCCTGTACGGGATTTCCCGCTTGCTTCTCTTTCTAGTGTACCTTCAATGCCATGATCAATAGAGTTTCGCACCAGATGCATTAGAGGATCTGAGATATGTTCTATAATATTTTTATCTACTTCTGTTTCTTCTCCTACGAGCTTAAGCTGTACCTCCTTATCTAGTTTCTTACTCATATCCCGCACAATTCTATGCATTTTCTGGAAGGTAGATGACAGTGGAACCATACGTATGGACATTACCATATCCTGTAGCTCACTGGTAATCTTATGTAGTTGCCTTGCCGCTTTATGGAAACTATTCAATTCTAAATTCTTCAGGTCAGGGTTTTGTGTAACCATAGCTTCCGTAATAACCATTTCACCCACTAAATCCATCAGCTTATCAAGTTTTCCTACATTAACACTGATGATGCTTTGGTGATTTGATTGGCTCTCTGCTTGTTCTTTTCTTTCTTCTGTATTCATCTGAGCTTTAGATATATTGATGGCGGTTTCTTTCATTTGTTTTGGTATTGTGAATCTCTCAAACTCCTTATCATCCTCCATCTCTTCAACAAGTAAACTCTTAAGAAATATGGTCTTCTGAAAAAAATTATTTATTTCCTGATAGCTTTGTTCGGATTTCAGATAAATCTGAAACCCTTGCTCCTGAATTATCCGCGAACTATCATCATTTTCTATTATATTTTCCGGCAGATAGTAGAACTCGTCTGCGATTTCTTTTAAATTATGGATAATATTATAGGCACGTAGATTCTCCATCATACAGCCTTCATTAAAGTAAATGGTTGCCTTATATTGTTTTAGATTTGATGAGATGGAATTTATTTCAGGAGCCAGATAATAATGTTGTATCTCAGGTTTGCTTTCTTTCACTTCCGATAAAACTGTTGTACTCTTTCGTTTTAATAATGATAGGAAGCTCTTAATTTTCTCAATAAGGATAGTTGCATCTCCATCGGGTAATCCATTGTTTGTTATCTTCTCAAGCTCCGTCTTAATAAAATCTATGTCTTCCAATACCAGATCGAAGAGGATTTGATAATCTATATTCTGTGGCTTATTTTCACGAATATAATAAAAAAGATCTTCTATCGCATGCGATAAGGATGAGATATTATAAAAAAACATCATTGCAGAGGAACCTTTTATAGTGTGCATTATTCGAAAAATCTCATTTATTTCTTCTGACGTAAGACAATCTGCTTTTTCACTGGACAAGATTATTTTTTCTAACTGTTCGATATTTTGATTCGACTCAAATAGAAATAGGTCAAGCATGGATTCATTCGTATAATTATCCGACATTTAATATATCCCCTTTCTATGCATATCATTGCGTTTCCACAATCTTATTTACTGCCGAGATTACTTGATCTGCATAAACGATTTCACAAAAATATTCTTTGCACCATTCATAACTTTTTGCCCATCTTTTTCAATCTTTGATTTATTTAAATCATTTTAACTTCCTTATAATACAAAATGTATTTATAAAACTACATGTAAAAACCATGGAAAAAAAGGTAATATTGTATGATTTTATCTCAAATGACATTTTATGGTATAAAGTTCATCTGCTCCTATCTTATCAATTCCATAACTTCCTTTATTCTTCTTTACTCTTTTAAAGGCTTCATTCAGGTTTTCATTACTAATGATTTTCTCTAATAATCCGTTGTGATACTCACTTCTAGCGTTCTACTTTGTATTCAGTTGTCTGCTTTCATCACATTTCTTTGTTTCTTTCAAACTTCTAATACCACAATAAAAAATCCATACCACTTTATAGTAGTATGGATAAATTGTTTAACTTATTGACATTGCATTAGAGCCTGCCCATGGCGGGCAAACAAATAGCCTGGCAAAAAGCGAAGAGCTATTTTGCCAGGTCGTTGTCTATGAATCTTTTGCTTTTAGTTCAACTGCACAAGCGGTGGTATAATCAAGTAATTAATGAGAATTTTATACAATTATGCAATAAGGTATTTAATGACCCATCAATCACACCCAACACTATGGAATTTACTTTGCAAAATGGACGTGCTAGGGACTTGAACCCCTAATATTACGCCCATGCTATTCATAATAAAAAAGGAAAGTAACTTAACATCACCTTCCAAATTTAAAAACTTTATTGAATTTTACATTATCCTAGTTATAACCCTTGTCGATACTCGCTTAAAGACATCGCTGTATATTTTTTGAAGACTTTACTAAAATATTCATTTTCTTTATAACCTAATTGATATGCGATCTCATAGGCCTTCAGACTCTTATTTTTCAATAGCATTTTTGCTCTTTCCATCTTTACCATGGTGATATACTCTAATAACGTAAATCCTATCTTTTGTTTAAATAATTCGCTAAGATAGGATTTACTAATAAAAAGTCTCTCAGCTAACAATGAAACATTGAATTTCTCATTCACATTTTTAAGTATGTATTCACAAGTATGCCTAATGATTTCATTATCATGATTGCCGATAAATAAATTTATAACAGAGATTAACTGCTCTGTTGTATGGAGTACGGTTTCTTTCACTTCATTCCAATTCTTACAGTTGGAGAAATCATTGTCCTTTAATTCAATAATATCAATATATAAGTCAATCCACGGATGATTCTTTAATGTTTCATTAACAATTTCATTTATGGTTTTTCGTAAAATCAACAGAGCATTTTTCTTATCATAATGAAAGGTTATCCCAATCATATCAACCAAAGCAGCTGTTGAAACAATTGCTATTGTTTCCCCTTTACTGATTGTTTCAGAAATCTGTTTAATATCAACCGCTGATAAGAGGGTTTCCTCTACAATTCCCTGAAGTTCATTTTGTTTTTGTTCTT
>JAEWMT010000026.1 GCA_023393095.1 Bacillota bacterium | reverse complement strand
TCATCTAAGTAATCATCGCTGTCCAGGAAATAGATATAACCTCCTGTTGCCATGGACATGCCGTAATTTCTGGCTGCAGCAACGCCTTTCTTATTTTGCAAATGATAAACCTTAAGCTCGAAGGCTCCGTGAAATGGTTCAAGAGTTAAATCAAGCTCCTCCTCAATATGGTCGCAGACTAGAATTACCTCTATCTCTTTATATTTTTGTTCTTTGATGCTGTTTAAAGCATCTTCAAGAAAAAAAGTTCCTTTGTTAAATGGTATAATAATACTTATTTTCATAAAAATAACCTCCTAAACGTAGAAAAAACCTCAATAATAAAACGAAATTAAATCCTTCCGATACCAGATTGAACTGGAATTCTTAATTCAATATCTATTCCTAATGGTTAAACCTTGGTTATCGTATAGTTTTCCCTATTTTGCATAATTCATTTCTTTTTTGCTCATGTAATCACTTTTTGATATATAATAGACGAAAGATTTAAACTAATGGTTGCAATAAATTAATTGCACAAGAATTGTCCTATGATATAAATGTCGAGATATTAAAGCTAATCGGGAAAGATTATGTATATTCAAAACTGATAAATCCAGTCTATAATAGGAGTGAAAATCAAATCAAATGCTGGTATCTGTTTAGGCAGGAGGCTTCCGGTACGTGGTTCGTAAATATTTTTAAGGAATTGGTTCTTTTATGTATCAATTTATAATGTATAATAATTATATTCTATTATAACGATAAGGGGAGTTTATAATGCAGTATAATTTATTTCATAACAAGAAGGAACCGGTATCCAGATTCGGAATGGGATGTATGAGACTACCTCAGAAAAAGGCTGAAGACGGAAACAGTGAGATTGACCAGGAAGAGTCCATACGGATGATTCACCATGCCATAGAGCAGGGAGTGAATTATTTTGATACAGCTTATGCATATCCGGGAAGTGAGGAGCTTCTTGGCAAGGCACTTTCAGGGGGATACCGGGAGAGGGTAACCGTTGCAACCAAGTGTCCCATGTATAAGATTAAAGGCAGGGAGGATTACACGGTTATATTTGAGGAACAGCTGGAACGGCTTCAGACAAACTATATTGATGTATATATCTTTCATTGCATTGATCGTCCTAATTGGGAACTGGTGAAGCGAAGCGGTGGCTTGGATTTCATGGAGGAGCAGAAGAAACAGGGCAAAATAAAAGCCATAGGCTTTTCCTTCCATTCAGACTATGAACTGTTTAAAGAGATTATTGACTATTATCCTTGGGATATGTGTCTGATACAGCTTAATATTCTTGACCAGAACCATCAGGCAGGCTTAAAAGGGCTCCGCTATGCGACACAGAAGGATATCTCGGTGGTCATAATGGAACCGCTTAAGGGTGGATTATTCCGGGAGAATGTTCCTGAGGAGGTCAATAAACTTTTGCATTCCCATGCGGAACAGAGGTCTTTGATTGAATGGGCCTTCCGTTTTCTGTATCATCATGAGGACATTAAGATAATTCTCAGTGGTGTGAGCAGTATGGAGCAGCTACAGGATAATCTCCGGATATTTGAAGATGCTGTTCCGGGAGTAATGAAATCAGAGGATATGGATCTAATCAATCAGATCAAGGATATCTATGCAAGTAAAATCAAAGTCGGCTGTACCGGCTGTGCTTATTGCATGCCCTGTCCTGCCGGAGTCAATATCCCTGAGATATTCAAGGTTTATAATGATTCCTTCCTGTCCAGCTGGACAGAGTTTGGCAAGACCTTTTATTCCCTGGTTGCAGTCAATGATGGTAAGGATGCATCTAAGTGCTTAAAATGCGGTAAGTGTGAAAAACGATGCCCGCAAAACATTTCCATTATCGCTAATTTGCAGGAGGCTCATGCACATATGATATAGTTTTGGGTGTACCCTTAGGGCAAATATTATTGTGAATTGGGATACCGAGAAATAACTTTCAATGAAATAAGGGATTCTGCATAATCCTATTACACATAGGTTGGAAACACATGATCGATTTTGTATGTTAAATTCGTACATACAGCAAAATTATAACATGTTTTCCAAACAGTGTGCTATGGGGATTATACAGAGTCCCTTATATCATTTATTATATTCCTAAAATGGTACGACAGCCTCTTCTTTTTTCGTGGTAGGTAAGCGTGGAATTTCCTTTTTAAAATCAGTTGGTATAACATGAAAATTTGTTATTTATAATTCTTTATTACTGAAAATAGATACTTATATATTAATAATTAGCTTGATGTACTAATCTTTATTATGCTATAATGATGTGGGAAAATATAGAAACTAGTAATGTGATAAAATACAGGGGGAGTCATATGAGACTAGAGAAAAAGCAGGAAACTGTTGATCCACTTATTAACGAAAGGGATATTCCAAATAATTCACTTTCAAATTTAAGCAAAGTTGATTCTTTGTTACAGAAATCATCAGAGGCGGATAGTACAGGGAAAGATGCTGATAATAATATTGTAGCTAATACAAATACTATTTCAGCAAATAATAGTTCAAATGAGAATTTGAAAGCTGCATTACAAAATGTGACGGAAAGTGGTACTAACCAAACATATGGTAAATCAAATAAGAATGCTTTCAGTCAAATCTTCGCTAAAATAGCACCATTTTTCTTGAAGGTAAAAGAATTAATTACATACACCGGGGAAAAGACACTTCCGTTTCGTAGTCAGATTCGATTCAAATTGGTAGTTGCATTTATCATTCCGGTAGTTTTCATTCTTATTTTAGGTTTGTTTTCTTATAACAATACAAAAAATACGATTGTAGATAATTCAAAGAAATCAGCAAAAGTAAGCATGGAAAGTACTTCTATGTATGTAAATTTGATGATGGATGATAATAAGACAGGAACACCGGATCTTTCATTGGATAAGATGAACGATGTACTTAAAGCCACACTAGTTAGTGATGGAAGTATTATTGCACTTGTTACGGTAGATGGTAGAGAGACAGTGATTTCCGGTAAAAAGAGTACGATACAAGAACAGATGAAAGGTGGAAAAATTTTTACCGGACAAAACTTTTATAACAAAGAAATTGGTAAGAAAGAACTCAGTGGAAGCAGTGATATTACTTTATTTAAGCAAAAGTATCTTTTTGCTTATTCTAAGATAGGTAAAACGGATGCCGTATTATGTACTCTGATTCCGGAGAGTGATGTCTTAGGTAAATTAAAAACTACTAGAACTGTAACAATTATAATGGTACTAATTTTAGGTTTGTTAGCGCTCTTAATAGGCTTAATTTTTGCTTCAGATATTGGTAAAGTAATTCGTAAATTTTCAAATACCTTAAAGCTTGTTTCGGCTGGTGATTTTACCGTAAGAATTAATACAAAGCGTAAAGATGAATTTGGCTTATTATCACAGGATATGGATGATATGCTGGTTCAGATCAAGACTCTGGTTACAGATATGGCTAATTTTGGTCATAATGTATCCGATGCAGCAGTGAAAGTATTAGGGGTTTCTGAAGAAATTCTGACTTCCATTAATGATGTATCTGATACAGTAAATGTTATGAATCAAGGAGTCAGCGAACAGGCAAAGGATACAAAGAAGAGCTTCCTGCAGATGACAGATTTTGCTGGACAGATTGGTGAGACTTTTAATAATACTGCGAAAGTTGGTCAGGTTGCTAATATAACGCAGCAAACCATAAACGCTGGTAAAAATATAATAGACGAATTAATGCAGCAGGTAACGGCAACATCGGAGGTTACCTGTGTAATTATCAGAGATATTGACGAACTGCAGCAGCAGTCTGAGAGTATTGGAAGTGTAGTTGAAACAATTAATAATATTGCTTCAACTACAAACCTTCTTTCCTTGAATGCATCTATAGAAGCTGCAAGAGCAGGAGAGGCCGGAAGAGGCTTTGCCATAGTTGCTGATCAGATCCGAGGTTTGGCAGAACAATCCGTGGATTCGGTTAAGAGAATTGAGAAAATCATTAAGTCAATTCAGAAAAAGACCCAGATAACAGTAACATCTGCTCAGAATGCAGAACAGATGCTTGAATCACAGACGGAAGCATTGAATAATACAGTAAAGGTATTTAAGGATGTAGACAACCATATGGTTGAGCTGTTAAATAAGATGAATCAAATTACTGATAATATGCAGACGATTACGCTAGGGAAGGAAGAGGTACTTGACGTTATTAAGAATATGGCGGCAGTAACCCAGCAGACATTGGCATCCTCCGAGGTTGTAGGAACCAACATTAATACACAGATTACTGCTGTTGAGACCTTAAATGTGCAGGCAGAAGAGATGAAGGAAAAGGCAAAAGAACTGGAAAATGCAATTAATAAATTTACAATTTAAGATTTTATAAATAATTATAAACGGGCTGTCGAAAGATTTGATATGTTCTCTTCTAGGCAAACAAGTAAATATAAAACTTGTTACTTAGGAGGTGGAATATTACATATCAAATTTACGACAGCTCTTTTATAAGTTACCGAAATCAGGGCAGCTGTATTACTTTATTCTTTATAATTATAAGAACTACAGAGTAAATAGTAAAAGTCATTGTCAGTCATGAGATTTTTCTGTATAATTCAAGAATGAAATGCAACATACTTAGAATAAGAGCTTAATTAATGGATAGGAGAAAATGAATATGGGTAATATTTGGCATGATATTAATCCGGATAGAATTACGCCGCATGATTTTGTTGCAGTTGTCGAAATATCAAAAGGCAGTAAGAAAAAATATGAGCTTGATAAGGAAACGGGGTATATTATACTGGATCGTATTTTATATACATCTACCCACTATCCGGCAAATTACGGTTTTATCCCCAGAACATATGGTGACGATAAGGATCCATTGGATGTTATGGTTCTGTGTTCAGAGGCAATTGAGCCTCTTTCTCTGGTGAGATGTTATCCAATTGGGGTCATGAAAATGGTTGACAATGGTATGGGGGATGAAAAAATAATAGCAATACCATTTAATGATCCAACCTATAATATGTATTCCAATATCAGTGATCTGCCACCTCATATATTTAATGAAATGAGACATTTCTTTAGCGTATATAAAGAATTAGAGAATAAGCAGACCGTAGTGAATGAATTTGGTGGACCGGAAGAAGCAATTGAAATTATCGAATACTGTATTAATCATTATCATAAAAAATTTGCTATTGATGATAATTAAAGTATGAATTATGATACCCATATTCCAATCAAATAGATATGATGATAGAACCATCTGTGGACTTGGTTAAATATAAGGGGCTCCCCATAATCTCCTCACACAAAGTTGGAAGACATATTGCCAAATTGTATGAAAAATTCATACATAAATGTTCGTATATGGCATGCAAAATGGTAAATGTCTTTCAAGCAGTGCATTATTGGGATTATGAAGAGTCCCTTATATTACTGAAACAGTATCTATCTTATTGGATATACTAGATAGAAATATCAATATTTTACAATTATACAATTTTCTTTCCTTATTGTTTATCTGTGATAATACTATAAGCAGCACTGAACATACCAAACAGTAAGCCCGTAATCGGGAACACGATCCAACAGATTTCCCATTTATCATATACAATCCCTGCAACTAAGAATATTATCACAGCAAGGGGCCATACAATTGAGGCTACTGCACCAATTACCTTATCTTCTTTTTTCTGCTTTCTATTATAGTTGCCGATTTGAAGTAGCTGCTGGTAGCTCTCTCTGATAATTCCGGTAGTAATGAACAGGAACACAGATACAGCGACTAATAATAACATGATTATGACGCCGGCTTCGTTAGCAATTCCGTTTACCAGATAAGCAACAAATATGGCTACAGGAGAAAGAATAATTAAGCATACCCCAACAATGATTTTAATATAAAATTTTGGTGTATCATTATCATATCGCTTTTTTAACTCTTCTTTTAAATTGCTTGGAAGCTGTACGCCTTGTTCCATATATTTAAACCGTTCGAAATTCATACCTGAGAAGATAAAGATGCTAACTGCAATGGCAACTAATATAAAAAGTGCAATGATGCCAAATACGCCGCCTACATCATTAACATTACCTATCGAATGTGCAACGTGTCCTAATTCCCGGCCTACATCGTGGACATTACCTTTATAAAACATTCCATTTCTGAACAAGGAGGAAATGAGTATAAGTATGGCCGGAGCTATTATACATAGGAAAACACCAACACCCACCTGTAATCCCACTTTCTTCTTAACCTTCAAATAATCTTCGACCTCTTCGCGGTTTACGATTGGTGCTGTAATATCACCGTTCTCATTACGAATTCCAAGTTCATTTACTAATTCATCAATATTACCAAATTCAGAGATTACAATACCGATAGCTTCGTTTTCTGATTTCCCCTGACTTTTCAATTCATTATATTTCTCTTCCATATTAGTAAGAATATCATTTTTTAAATCAGTTACTCTTGCGGTTTTAGGCAATCCTGCAAACATATTGTCAAGATAATTCTTAATTGTCTCCATTATTCTCTCCACTCCTTAATAAATCGATTAATAACATCCTTTGTAAGTTTCCATTCTTCGCATTTCTCCTTATAATAGTCCAGACCCCTTGGAGTAATCCTATAATAAGTACGCCTTTTACCCAAACTTTCATCTCCATAGAAGGACTCAATATATCCGTTGCTTTCCAATCGGTTAAATGCGGAATAGAGGGTTGTTTCTTTCATAATATATTTCTCTTCGGACAGCTCCTTGATGCTTTTTGATATCTCATATCCATAGGATTCCTTCTCCAAAAGAAGGTACAGGATAATTGTATCATTATAACCTCGGATTACATCGCTGCTGATCAATTCGTTCCCTCCTTGATGTACAATTCGATGGATGCGCATTCCATCTGTGTTACTACTTCATCTGTCGTAGTAATCACAGTATAGCACAACTACTACGACAGGTAAAGTAGTTTTTTGAAATTTGTAAAATTAAGAGCCAAAACTATGAAATTATTCCTATAAATATATTGCAAAAGAAATTTGAAAAAGATAAAATGAGGATAATCGTAAACTAGCAAAAGGGGGCTATATTGTGGAGGAGATTATTATAGAAAAAAATAATTATAAATCCTTTGTAATTGCGCTGGCAGTGATGTTTCTACTTATCGTAACGGTTGCTATTACCATATATGGATTTAATATAAGGAAGATAAGCCTCTGGTTACCAGGTATTATTACTTCTACCGGTTTGTTTATTGGTTTTATTACTGCAATTGTTAATACAATCCAGGTAAAAAAACTACTTACGATTACAAGGGATGGTATCGTTGATAACTCCCCAATCACCGGTTCGGGCTATATATCCTTTGATGATATTAAAGAATTTATAATAGTAACGATATACAACAGAAAAGCGATTGCAGTAATACCGAAGAATATCGATAACTTTTTATCGAAGCTCAATGTGGTAAAACGAAGAATGGCAAAAAGAAATATCAATGCAAACCTTCCCCCGGTGACAATATCGACGAATCTGGCAAAGGATATGGATCCAGAGGATATACTTACATTATTGAAAAAAAGATTATCAGATTACAGCAGTTTATATGAGTAGATTTTGATAGATTGGATATCAGTAAGAATCCTAATCTCTTGTATAAGCTCTTAACAGAATCAATACATCAATAATTGTCTAAAATACCTATAATTTATCGAAATAGTATAAACAATCACAAATTCAGTAGTATCTTCAAAAAAATAGGTTGTAATATTAGCATTCCTATGGTATCATAGGTAATTGTGATATGCTACACTAATTATTCCTTGCTCTTTAAATGCAATTTTGATTCTTCGTCAGTCAAATAGCATTAGAAAAGGGCCAGAGACCAGAAGGAGGTGCTAAACAACTATGAATCAATATGAATTAGCCTTAGTTGTAAATGCAAAAATCGAGGATGAAGCCAGATTAGCTACATTAGAAGCAGCAAAGAATCTTATCACTAGATTCGGCGGTACAGTTACTAATGTTGATGACTGGGGAAAGAAAAGATTAGCTTATGAAATTCAGAAAATGAAAGAAGGCTTCTACTATTTCATCCAATTCGACGCTGATTCTACAGTTCCAGCTGAAATCGAACAGAGAATTCGTATTATGGACAATGTAATCAGATATTTATGCATCAGAAAAGATGCTTAATAACTACAAGCGGATTGATAAAACAATCACTTGTTATTATACTACCCCTAAGGCGAAACGAAAGGGAGGTATTAACTTATGAATAAAGCTATATTAATTGGACGTTTAACCAGAGAT
This sequence comes from Bacillota bacterium, assembly GCA_023393095.1. Classification (GTDB taxonomy): domain Bacteria; phylum Bacillota; class Clostridia; order Lachnospirales; family Lachnospiraceae; genus Mobilitalea. The sequence continues at coordinate 25,967 of JAEWMT010000026.1, read as the reverse complement.
CCCGAGGTAAGATATACTCAGGGTGAGAGTTCAACCGCAGTTGCGAGATTTACTTTAGCAGTAGACCGCAGATTCAAAAAAGCCGGAGATACTCAGGAAGCGGATTTTATCGGATGCGTTGCTTTTGGCAAGCAGGCGGAGTTCGTTGAAAGATATTTCAAACAGGGCATGAAGATGGTGCTGTCAGGAAGAATTCAGACCGGTAGTTATACCAACAAGGATGGAGTTAAGGTTTACACGACTGATGTGGTAGCAGAAGATATTGAATTTGCTGAGAGCAAGAGTGCAAATCCGAACGCAGGATCCCAGGGCGGATTCCAAAAAGAGTTCAGGCCGGAGCCTAGCTCAGCAATGGGGGATGGATTTATGAACATCCCGGACGGTATTGACGAAGAATTACCATTTAACTAGAAGGATATTACTCAAATAAATAGAATGAATTGTTTCGATAGAATCAATAGATTCCTTTGGTGCAAATTCATCAAACCAATCATATAATCGGATAAGGAGGTCATGACATGCCATTTAAGAGAAATGATGATAAAGGCGATTCTCCGATGAAGAGAAAGTCCTTTGGACGCAGAAGAAAGAAAGTTTGTGTATTCTGTGCTGATAAGAATCACACAGGAATTGATTATAAGGATGTAAATAAGTTAAAGAGATACGTATCTGAGAGAGGTAAGATTCTTCCTAGAAGAATTACAGGTAACTGTGCAAAGCATCAGAGAGCTTTAACTGTTGCTGTTAAGCGAGCAAGACATATCGCTTTAATGCCTTACACAATGGATTAAGCCCGGTAAAATCAAGGGTTCCAGAGGGTGTGAAGGGTCGTAGTACACGACTTGTCCACACTTTGAATAAGAAAAGAAAATAGCCGTTACATGACCTTGGGGTTGTGTAACGGCTTTTTATAGGTATAGCATTTTGCAAAATTTTTATTGCAAAAAAGTTTGTTATATATTACCATTCATAGTAAAATTATTTTTTAATAAGGTGGATGAGGATGAGCAGTATTATGCCAAGAAAAACGAGAAGTGACTGTAGAGTGGGTACATTTGAAGAAAAACTTGCTTGATATTCAAGAAAGGAGAAAGACATGATAGAGTACTTTAAGATGGGAATTAACGTTGGAGGATGGCTATCGCAATATGATTTCAGTGAAAAAGGAATACTTACATACGAGCAGAGAATGGAGCATTTTAAAAGCTTTATTACCATTCGTGATGTTGAGCAAATTGCTAAATGGGGAGCAGATCATATTAGGTTACCAATTAATGGAGAACTGTTACTAGAAGAAAACTCTGAAGAATACTTTTACTATATTGATCAATGCATTCAATGGTGTGAGGATTTTGGTATTAATATTATTTTAGACATTCACCAAATTGAGGGACATGAGTATGGTCAGATGCAGAAGGTGATACCGCTCTTGAAAGAAGAGAAACTTCAGCAAAGATTGATAGAAGTATGGAGAAAAATAGCTTACAGATATGCAACAAAACAGAAACCAGCAATCATGTTTGAATTACTGAATGAGATTAGTGATGCATCTAAAGGATACTTGTGGAATCGTTTGTATAAGGAAATTATAAAAGAAATACGAAGTATTGATAAGAATCATTATATTTTGGTTGGAAGTAATGACCAAAACAGTGTGCTTGAATTAAAATCTTTGGAGCTTATTAATGATGATAAAATAGTTTATAATTTTCATTTTTACGATCCACAAATATTTACACATCAAAAAGCACATTTTAGTGAAGATATGATGAAATACAATTGCAAAGTTCACTATCCGGATACGATTAATGACTTTGTTGATTTTTTATGCGATAATCCTAAATACTTAGATAAGTATAGATGGTTTGCATTAGAAAAAGACATTAATAAAACATTATTGGAAAAAGTATTAGTTGATGCAAAAACATTTTGTCAATATTCAGGCTGCAATTTGTATTGTAGTGAATTTGGAGTGATTAATAATGCTGATTTGAACGATATAAATGCATTCGCAAAAGATGTAGTAGAACTATTTGGAGAATATGGAATAGGGTATGCATATTGGAACTATAAAGAAATGGATTATGGAATTGTAGATAAAAATAATTGTGTGCTTAATCAAAAACTGATATCAACTTTATTTGAGTAATATTATAGTTACAAAACTAGCGTGAGTGCATTGGGGTTGGCGAAAAACTTGAGGATAAATAAAATAGAAATAGCCGTTACGTGACCTAGGTTGTGTAACGGCTTTTTTATCATATTTACGACAATTTAAAAGTCGTTTTAACGGTTATATTATTCTTCACTGCCTGCCATACAGGAGAGATATTTTCTGCCTGTTTGATTACATTTTCCATGTCCGTTTCAGTAATATCATTTGATTCGATACAAATATTAAAATGGATCTCTTTTAATGCTAAAGGCTGTTCGCTACGAATACCTTCAGCTTCTGCCGTATAGGAGGCAATATGTTTACCTGCTCTTCCTAGAAGAAAGACGACGGTAGTACTTACGCATCCTGTAAAGCTCATGAGGAGTAACTCCAATCCTCCAAAACCTTGACCGTCTCCGAGCGGAGGAGCATAATCAAAAGGGATTACAATATCCGGGTTTCCGTCGGAAACTCCTTCAAAATGTACTTTCTGGTTTGTTTTCTTAATTTTAATTAATAAGTTTGACATATAGATTTCTCCTTAGATAAAATTTATATAACGAATGTTATATACAGGGTAAAAAATTAAAACAGCTCAAAAAGCAGTGTAAAGCGCTGGTTGATTTCTTCGTCGGAAATGTCCATATTTTTCAGGATGATCTGTTCCGTTATATTTAAATAGGTATGCATTAGCAAAGCGGTAAAAGTCTCCAGCTTGGACAGGTCGTTGATATACTTTGCCAGAAAATCCTTACGCTGGTCAATTACTTTATTCACCCAATCACATAATTGAATCTCGACTTCTTCATCTCCAAGAAGATGATACCAGCCCTGAATGGCAAGACGGTAGACTTGTTTCTGATAATCCGAAAAATGCTTGCGTTTAATAACCGCTTTCACATAGAGATCCTTTATAGGCAGCGAAGTATCAGCATCTTGGATGACTTGATTCATCATTCTTTGAAATTCGCCCAGTACGGACTCTTTGAATAAAGCCTGTTTGTTATCAAAATAGTAATAAAGTGTTGGCTGCGTACACCCTGCTGCTTTCATGATATCACGCATGGATGTACCATGATATCCTTTGCTGCTGAATGATTTTACAGCTTCAAGAATAATCTTCTGCCGAATCTCGTTCATTGGTCACCTCGTATAACGATCGTTATATTAAATATACATAACTCTTTTTAAAATGTCAACCGGTTTTAGTTTTTTCGGAACCAACAATGCCGAAAGTGCATGACCCACAAAATTATTCGAAAACATACGGTATCTATTGACAATTGGTAAAACATACTATATAGTAACACATGTTACGTAACATATAAGATGAAAGCAGGAATATAGTGCCACCAAAAATTATTATTTCAAAAGAAGCCATTTTAAAGGCTGCCTTTCAGTTGACCAGAGAACAAGGTTTTCAATCTGTGAATGCGAGAGTCATAGCTAAGATGCTGGGCTGCTCCACTCATCCGATCTTTCGGGCATATGCCAATATGTCTGAATTAAAAAAGGATTTATTAGGTTATATAGAAAATTTTTATAATCAATTTATGAAGAACCGAATGTCAGGCAGTGATTTATTTCTAAGTATCGGACTGGCATATATAGAGTTTGCCAAGAAGGAAAGTAATTTGTTTCACATGATTTTCATGAATCATAATTTTGAGTTAAGTAATTTATTAGATTTGATCAATCAGGAAGATAGTGATGAAATCATTCGGGCGATATCTTTGTCATCCGGTTTAGATGAAGACAGAGCAAAGGAATTATATCTTAATGTATGGCTGTTTACCCATGGAATTGCATCCATGATATCTATGAATAACATCCGGCTGTCCGATGATGAGATTGAAAGAATGTTAAAGGAAGCATATATTGCATTTAAGAATAAGGAGGACAAAAGATGAAACAGTCAGGTAAAAGTATGCGAACAGATTTTATATTAATGGCTATTATGGTTCTGATCTCACTTACTTCATTTTTGAATTTTAAGCAAGGTGATTTATCAATCGCCGGATTTTCAACAATATTTGGTGCAATTTTGTTCTTTGTTTTTATTAAGAGGGACAAACGGCAGGGAAATCCCATCGGGTTAAGCATAAAGCATTTATTAAATGATATTAAAATAAGCTGGCTATTCATAATCATGCCGAGCATAATTAATATAATCTGTATCATAATTTCAAAGCTTTTGCTACCTGATTATATTGATCATGCAGTCAGCCGATCGGACAATATAATATCCTTTCAGATAATAGCACTAATGGTGATCCAGTTTATCATTTACGCCCTCCTCGAAGAAATTTCCTGGAGAGGTTTTCTGCAGAAACAATTAGGTCTTTATACAAAACCGGCAATCTCAATTATCATAACCTCTTTATTTTTCTCCGTTGGGCACGCAACCAAGGGAGAACCGGTGATTGTAGCATATGATGTATTGTTTGTGTTCTTCAACAGCATTTTTTACGGTCTTGTCTTTTATAAAACAAAGAATGCCTTCGCTAGTGCCTTGTCACATTTTATCGCTAATTTTACAGCAGCTTTAATTTTTCTGTTTTTTATACAAAAATAAAAGTATTATATTTAATAATACATATTATCGAATATGGAACATTAATATTTTTAATAAATGCTGGAATGGGCAGATATCTCAATTCAATAATGGTCTGGGTGCTATAAGTCATCTATAGAGTAAATCTGACTTAAACACCCAGACCATTACTGTAAATTCATAATATTCTACAGCACCATATTACTTATGCCATAAGCCTTACTCCTTGCTCCGTTTGCCGGTCAATCTCGAGCTCGATTTTACCCAATAAATCAAATATATGTTCGGAATTTGCTTTAGCTTCATCGTACAACTTTAATGCATCACTTTTTTTGGATTGCTTAAGTGCTTCAATAGCATTATGTCCGCAAGTATGTAACTGATCGTGGAAAGAATTAATTGCCTTCCAATCATTCAATATAGAGGGATGTTGTATCGTTATGGTATGATAGAAATGTCCGAAAGCACATTTGTGGCTGTTTCCCTGCAACGGGTATAGCTTGTCTTCCTCTATCATCGTTTTCAGAGTCTCCATCCATTTTGTATGAGCTGCTTTGGCATTTTGGATATTGGCTTTTAATTCTTCGTTGGTAACTGTATGTTTACCTCCCTGCAGAGCTTCGAACAAATTCTTAGTAATCTCGGACAAATCATCGTCAAACTTCGTAATCTGCTTTGCAAGTCCGGCACTATCATTAGAATTCTGCAATATGGTCTGAGTCATGATATTAAGCTTCTCAGCATCCCTGCTGGAGACTTCCATAGCAACATTAATTTCATGGGTAGAGATACGAACATCTTCCATAGTTGTATTCACAGATTGAACATTTACAAGGGTAGCGTTAAGAAGCTCCATGTTCTTTTGCATTGTAGTATGAACCTCATCGATTCGTTCGCTCATCATTGTAGTAGCTTCTATAGTATTCTTCATACTTTCTCTACCGTTACCCGCAGCAGTATGTATGTCGGACAGAAAGACACTCATTCCATCTAGGCTTTTCTTGGTGCCATCCGCTAGCTTTTGGATTTCGCTGGCTACGACTGCAAATCCTTTTCCTTGTTCTCCCGCCCGAGCGGCCTCGATACTAGCATTCAGAGCCAGTAAATTCGTTTGTCTTGCAATATCTGCTACGCTATTAACGATGTCATTCACCTTATTTGTCAATTCAACTAATTCCTCAATTTTCTCATTCATAACAGAGGAGTTTTCCATAACATTTTCCTTAAGGTTATTAATTTCTGATAATTCCTGTATTCCTTTATGATTACTCTGAATAAGTTCCTCCGAGGAATTGGCAAGATCCACAAGAGTGGAAGACGCAGCGCTTACAGATTCTGATACCACGGTCATGCTAGCAGTCGTCTCTTCCACAATGGCAAGATTGGATTCGCTTAGTTCGGCAATTTCTTTGGCAAAATCCTCAAGGTTGTAAGATATATGGGACATATTAACATCAAAGCTGCTCATCTGTGTTACTAATTGCAGCAGGCCCTTCGCCGATATAGAAATCATTTCTTCATTCTTTAAAAAACGGTTAAATAAATCATAAAGGGATTGATGAATATTGAATTTAATATTATCTGGTGGTGAAACTTCTTTCCCATCCAGCCTGTTATTAATATAAGAAATAATACAACGAGCTTCATTGCAATCTCCGCGTTCTCTTCGTAGCATAATATGCCTCCTTATGTAAGTGTAAAAGGTTTGCTAATCAAAAGCATTTTATCATAGAAAAAGGGAAAAGAACATAGAAGTATAGAAAATTTATAATATTTTCACCAATATTGTAATAATTTATCAAAATATAAGACGTTATACTTCAAATTACATATATTTGGTACTATGATACAACTTAAGATTATTATGGAAAGGGACAATGCAATATAAGAGAAAGTCCATTGGACCCAGAAGAAAGATACTTTACATATTCTGTATGGATAAGAATTACACAGGAATATAAACTTTGCAAAGCATCAGAGAGCTTTAGAAATAGCTGTAAAAAGTGCAAGACATGTAGCTTTTATGCCTTACACAATGGATTAATATTTATATCTATTGATTATCATTGATGAATAATTCATAATAGCCCTGAGGATAACCGCAAATCGGGCATATAGTAGGGGCACATGTACCGCTTAGAATGTTACCGCATCCTAAACAAATCCATAATCTTGCCTCATTTTTGCAAAATAGAGTATCTGTTTGCATTTGATTAAAATATGTCTGAAAAATTAAGTTATGATTTAGCTTGATATTTGCAATACCACTAAACAATGAAGCGATATCACCATACCCTTCTTCGTTGGCAATACGTGAAAATTCTCGATACATTTGGTTTCCTGCATAATATTCATTTTCAGCAGCCTCCTCTAAGTTTTGCTGTGTATTTGGCGCCCCACCTTTGATTATATTTCTTAACCTCTCGGCGATAAATCTATCATTTCTCGATATAGTATCAAATGCAAAACTAATTCCTATAAGCACTTCCTGATCTGCTCTTACTCTAAATATATCATATGTTCCCTTTGATCGTATCTCAAAATCAAAGGCGGTTTGTAAGTTTTGGAAAGTTTTGCTTTGTTGAAAGTCCATAATGCCTCCATAATCAAATACTATCTATGTAAATAATATGATTTCGTATATTTTTGTATGCATGAATAGGAAAAAGATTAATGTAAACTGTCTCCGCTTCGGAAGTATTGATCTAAATCATCCTGCCGAATTTCTTCTAGCCTGAACTGTAACATTTTTTTGTAATACTTAACAGTTGCAAAAGTTATTTTATTGTCGTATATTTATTGTGGAAATTTGTTTCTTTATTTAATTAATTGGTTTTGATTTTGTGCTATCACAATTGAACTATGGTAACATCAATATCAACGCACCAATCAGGAGGTACATATATGACATCAATGAAGGACATCGCAAATGCATGTGGAGTTTCAATAGCGACAGTAAGTAAAGCGTTGAATGGACACAGAGATATAGGAGAAAATACAAGGAAATTAGTCAAGAAAACTGCTAAGGACATGGGTTATTTCCCAAATTCATCGGCTAGAGCTTTAAAAATTAACAAGTCCTATAACTTGGGTGTTTTATTTATAGACGGAGCTCGAAGTGGTTTGACTCATGACTATTTCATATCGATTTTGGAAAGCTTTAAAATCACTGCCGAAATACATGGTTATGATATTACTTTTATTAATGGAAGTAAGCAGAGAAAAGATAAAATGACTTATCTTGACTGCTGTAGATATAGAGGTGTAGATGGTGTTATAATCGCTTGCATTGATTTTGATGAAGCAGAAGTTAGTGAATTAATTCAAAGTGATATACCAATTGTTACGATTGATCATCTTTTTAATAATCATAATTGTATTATGTCGGATAATATAAAAGGTGTAAATGATTTGGTTAATTATATATATGAATGCGGACATCGTAAAATCGCTTTTATTCATGGAGCTAAATCAGCCGTAACCCAGGCCCGTCTATCAAGTTTTTATAAAACAATAGAGGAATTGGGGTTAGATCTGCCGGATGAATATGTCAAAGAGGCTCCTTACAGAGATACGGAAATGACGGAAGTTGTAACAAATGAGTTGTTGGATTTGAAAGAACCCCCAACCTGTATCATGTTTCCGGATGACTTTGCAAGTATCGGAGGTATTAATGCCATTAAATCGAGAGGTCTTTCCATTCCAGATGACATTTCCGTTGTTGGATATGATGGTATCAGAGTAATGAAGTATTATGAACCGCTTCTGACAACAATTAATCAGGATACCGCTAGTATGGGTCAGATTGCAGCAGAGAGATTAATAAATTTAATTGAAAAACCAAAGTCCACATTAATTGAATTGATTATTATTCCCGGAGAATTGGAGAAGGGCTCATCTGTTAAGAAAATAGTATAAAGGTATAATAACTGAATAGTAAAATGATGACCTGTAGAATAAGACTGTTTCTTAATCTTATTCTGCAGGTATATTTTGGAGATTATGATATGTTTTTCTTTGAAATCTTTCTTCTATATCTTTTTATATATTTTATTATTATTCCGGTCAAGAATATCAGGAGCCAGATAGGGATCAGCTTTAGTTTAATATATGTAAATTTATCAGATAAGCTTATTATATTTATATGTTTTTGAGGGTATGACTGTAGAATATATAACAGTAAGGAGTTTTCCACCAAGTCACAGATACCTCTGATAATTGGAACTGAGATAACCAAGCCAAGAATACTTTTTGATTTTATCCAGCTATAAGCATACAATGACAGCATAATCTGCAATATTCCAAAGGCTATGATAAACAGGTAATCTCCGATAAAATATTTTTGATAGATGGTAAAGCCTTCTGGGTTCATATGGTCAAGTACTTGATATACGGTAGGTGCGTCATAGGATTTCATGTCAAAAGTGCCATAGCCATCATTGTATTTAGCTAAGGCTCTACTGCTCCAGGGACTATAGCAAACCCAATATAGAGTGGTGAAAAACATAAGAATCGTACAAATGATAAAAAATTTATGTTTTATCATAATTTCTCCTTTAATGAAGTAACTAATTCCATGGTATTCTTACCTGCATGGCAGTAATAAGTACAGGTTCCGCACTGGATACAGCGTTCTGGGTGGAACTCTTTTCTATTTGATAAATCCCCTTGCTCAAGCTGTTTTATAATCTTATTTACCTTAATATCCATAGGACATTTTCTTGCACAGGCTCCACATTTCTTACATTTAAGATTCTCGAACGGAGGTACTTCCTTTCCATAGCCGATAAAATTAATCTTTGCAGTTATCTTATCTTCATCATTTGCTTTTCTTCCAGCCATAATACCGCCGCCAAGATATATAGGCTGGTTATGAGCCACCTTATTTATTTTGGACACAATATCCTTAACAATGGAATTAAGCTTAACTCTAACTACGATAGCATTACCATTTGACAAATTGGCTATGGTTACAAATCTTGAATTTGCAGGGCGGTTATTGTAAATTGCTTCGTATATGGTATAAACTGTCTGTATATTCAAGACGAGTATACCTTTTACAGAAGGTAATTCATCATAAGCAAGCTCAATATCTAATACTTCGTTGATTAATATGCTTTCGGCACCCAGAGGGTATCGGTTCGGTACGGTTTTCACTTCATAGAAGGGATTTATACTGGTTGGCTCTTCTTTTGTTGCCAATATAATTTTCTTGAAATTAATACACTTGGCCAAGAGTTCAATTCCTTTTTCAATTTCACCACAATGGTTTTTCAGGAGCCATTTGTCATGAAGTAGCCCAGGATCACATTCTACACCATTTACAATTAGATATTTATCCTTTGCTTTCGCTTCCATCACTGCCTTTAGTTTTTGAAATGTAGGAAATCCGCTGCCACTTAATCCGCATATTTCCATACTCTCAATTTGGTTTAGGATATCTTCCCTTTCTGCAGGGATTAATTTTAGATTATCTGGTTTATATTCGGTAAGGTCATAGAAGCAGTCTCTGTCACGTAGTTTTACTACTTTACCTATTTTCGCCTTTGGGAAACGCCCTTTCGGTCGGCGATAGATTTTACAGGATGCTTTTTGGATACTTTTTAATGTTTTGTTTGTTCTTATAGATTTTTTACTTATTAACGGATACTCTATCATTTTCCATCCTCCATATAATTATTAAGAAAATTTAAAATATGCCTGCGAAGTAATGGCTCCAATCTCTGAGGATCTTCATCAACAGCGTGGTATAAGAAAAATGGTGCATATAATTCAAGAGACATAACTTCGGCATTTTCATCACGAAGAACACCTGTAGAAATCAGTGAGTCAAAAATAAGCTTTTGGCGCTGTAATGGCATATCAATGAATATTTTCTTATATACCGCTGCCATATGGGGGTTCTTAAACATTTCCAGCATCAGCATTCTTCGAAACATTGTGATCCAGGCATCCTTTGTCTGATAGAAAAACATTTTCATTAACATTTCTACTAAATCTTGCGGCGTTTTTAACTCATAAGAACTCATTTCTTCATACTTTTTTAAAAAGCGTTCCTCAGATTCTGTAACGATGGCATCAAAAATAGCCTGCTTACTTTTATAATGCTTATATAATGCACTATTTTGTACACCGACTTCACTTGCGATGCTTCGCACAGATACCGAGTCAAAGCCCCGAATTGAAAAGAGCTTCATGGATTCAAGTAGTATTCTTTCTTTCGTTGTCATATTTACCTCTCAACTTTATAAAGGTTAGCAGTTGCTCACTATTATAGTTAGCGACTGCTAACTTGTCAAGAGACAATTTAAAATATTTTTAAATTGTCTCTTGATCAGGATAACCAACCGCAAGTACATTCTCTATTTCGTAATGATCAGGAATATCGCTTCTTCGCCAAAGATAAAGAATCCATAGATTAATTCATTCCTTCCATTACATATATTGTTAAACCCAACCAATCATGGTATAACTATAACAAAGAATATCAAGTTAACAAGTACCTACAAAATAGTAATGTACTATACAAATAGTAAGTATACAGAAAGGAATTAATTATGAAAAATCCCAGCGAGTATACGTGTCCTGTTGAGGCTACGGTAGATCTTATCGGAGGAAAATACAAATCATTAATCCTATGGCATCTGATGCATTCCACTCTGCGTTTTAGTGAACTGAATCGGCTGATTCCAAAAGCAACCCAGAAAATGCTCTCACAGCAGCTGAGAGACCTGGAGGAGGATGGCCTGATCATTAGAACTGTTTATCCTGTAGTTCCACCGAAAGTAGAGTATTCATTATCGGAACTGGGTAAAAGTTTCAATCCGGTATTAAATGCAATGTGTGAATGGGGACGGAGTTATCTAGATCAGTAATAAAGAATTTTAAAACTAATAAAAAATATTCCGAGCTGGTAAAGTTTGATGAGGATGGTATTTATGTGGTTAAAGTAATCTGTAAAAACTTTAGAGGGAAGTATATGATTAAGTACAAAGGTAAATAACTTCTTATATACATAAATTGTGAAATAAGAAACTCAACAAAAATTACCAGTACATAGATATTTCCATTCACAGGTGATTATTATACTGATTAACAATAAATTCAATTTCCTGATAATGAAAATCTATCTTCCAAATAAGTGTGGTTAATGTTATAATGTACGAGATAGGCAAAGGTTTGATAATACCATGACAGATTGGAAGAATTTATTCTTCCAATCTGTCATGGTATTATCAAACCGCGCAACGCGAGCTCACGAACGGAGTTCGTGAGCTTTGCCTATCCAGCATTTGAAACATCACCTATCCCGTACATGTTAGCATCCCAAGCCTCGAACACACGAGGCTATGCTTTTCCCGTATATCTTAATAAGGAGTCCTTGGTCATGAGTCGTAAACTGAAGCTTAGAGGTGCCTTAAGAATTTATCTGTTATGGCCTGTTTTCCTTACAGTGCTATTACTAGGCATGGATTTGATTATATACGTTATTGATAAATGGGCGGCACTTATTTGTACCGGCTTTACTATCATTTATTTCGCCATGGCAGTAGCATTATATTGCTCTAAGAGTAACAAGATAGCGGCTGAGCTGGTCAGGTATGCCATGGATTATGGACAGGTTCAAAAAAAGCTTTTGAAGGAACTTCATCTTCCCTATGCAATTCTTGACCTGGAAGGGAAAATGCAGTGGGGAAATGATGAATTTATGGATGTTATTCAGGAGAAATCAATAGCCAGACGCTCCATTTCCAATGTATTTCCTGAAATCACTGCAGATAAATTGCCAAAACAGGAAAAGGATGAAGAATTGCACCTAGTGTTCCATGACCGTTATTATAATGTGGTTCTTCGTAAGGTAGTTGCTCCCGATTTTGATGAGGAATCGGTGACAACTTTTTATGATGAAGAAGGCGCATGGAATGATGCTAATGCACTGATTGCAATCTACCTTTATGATGAAACTGAGATAACATCTCTGCTGAAGGAAAACAAGGAGCAAAAGCTAATTACAGGTCTGCTGTATATTGACAATTATGAGGAGGCCTTGGACAGTATTGATGAAGTAAGGCGCTCCTTACTTACGGCATTAGTAGACAGGAAGATTAATAAATACATGCAGAGTATTGATGCTATTATTAAGAAGCTTGAAAAGGACAAGTATATCTTTGTTTTCAAACAAAAATATCTTCCGGTACTTCAGTCTAATAAATTTTCCATATTAGAAGAGGTTCGCAACGTTAATATCGGTAATGAAATGGCAGTAACCATCAGTATCGGTCTAGGAGTGAATGCAGCAACTTATCTTAGCGGTTACGAATTTGCAAGAGCAGCAATTGATTTAGCACTTGGCAGAGGCGGAGATCAGGTGGTTATTAAGGATAATGACAAGATATCGTACTATGGAGGCAAGAGTATTTCAGTTGAAAAAAATACCCGTGTAAAAGCAAGGGTTAAGGCTCATGCATTTCGTGAATTTATAGAAGCAAAAGACAAGATTATTATCATGGGTCATAAAATTGGTGATGTTGATTCCTTTGGTGCGGCAATCGGAGTATACCGGATTGCAAAATCTTTTAACAAAAAGGCACATATCGTAATAAATGAAGTTACCTCGTCCCTTCGACCGTTGATGAATAAATTTGTAGGGAATCCGGATTATGAAGAGGATATGTTTTTAAAAAATGATAAGGCAAAGGAATTGACGGATGCAAATACCCTTCTGGTTATTGTTGATGTTAATCGTACCAGTTATCTAGAATGCAAGGAATTATTGGAATATACGAAAACAGTTGTGGTCTTTGACCATCACAGACAGAATAAGGAGGCAATTGATACGGCTGTACTTTCCTATGTAGAACCATATGCTTCTTCTACTAGTGAAATGATTGCAGAAATTATGCAATATATCGGAGATAACTTAAAACTGAAGCAACTTGAAGCGGATGCCTTATATGCGGGTATTATGATTGATACCAATAATTTTCTGACAAAGGCCGGAGTAAGAACATTTGAAGCAGCTGCATATCTAAGAAGAAGTGGTGCTGATGTAACAAGAATTCGAAAATGCTTCCGCAGCGAGATGTCAGATTATAAAATCAAAGCAGATGCAATTAGCAGTACCGAAATTTATCAAAACCACTATGCAATAGCAGTATGTGCCGGACCCGATGTGGACAGTCCTATGATTCTCGGTGCTCAGGTTGCCAACGAACTTCTTAACATTACTGACATAAAGGCAACTTTTGTACTTACAGAATATAATGACATCATATATATCAGCGCCAGATCAATCGACGAGGTTAATGTTCAAGTAATTATGGAGAAGCTTGGTGGAGGCGGGCATCTTAGTGTTGCTGGAACACAGTTAGAAAACACCACGATTGATGAAGCAATCCAGAAAATCAAAAGGACTCTGGATACTATGTATGCAGAGGGTGAATTATAAAGGTTTTGGTATCTTAAGTCAGATTTTTGTAATAAGATGAATATGAGTGTATATATATGCACTCATATTCATTGATTTAACGTATAGATGACTTATGACACCCAAACCTTATAAATACATTACTAACATACGGTTTAAATTAATGATATAGCCGCCACGAAGCGGCGGAATGGAGGTTATATGGAAATCATATTAATACAAGATGTAAAATCACTTGGTAAAAAGGGTGAGATTGTTAAGGTGAATGATGGTTATGCAAGGAACTTTATTCTTCCTAAAAAGCTAGGATTAGAAGCGACGAAGCAGAACCTATATGATTTAAATATGCAAAAGGCAGCAGAGGAAAAGAGACAAAAAGAAATTCTAGAAGAGGCCAAAGTACAGGCGAAGAAGTTAGAAGAGCTTACGGTTAAGGTTACCGTGAAAGCAGGCGAAGGTGGTAAGACTTTTGGATCAGTCTCCACAAAGGAAATAGCAGCTGCCGTAAAAGAACAATACGGCCTTGATCTTGATAAAAAGAAGCTGCTACTAAACGATCCCATCAAAAACGCCGGATCCTATACCGTGCCAGTTAAGCTGCATCCAAAGGTAACCGCGGAGATGAAGGTCAAGGTCGAAGCGATCTAAAGTAAAGTAGATAAGACACTGTTGCTTACGATGAGTAGATTGATTTCGAGAAAGTGTTATCCTTGTCTTATGAGCTCTGTAGCAATGCTATATACCTGTCAGTAGCTGCCTGCTAATACAATAGGTAGTACTGGTGCCAGCGGAGCGTAAGAATTCAGAAGATAAGGATAATACTTTCTTGAAATCTCAATATATTACAAGCAACAGTACATAGCTAAAGGGGGATACCAATGGATGAAGCGTTAATCAAAAGAATACTTCCGCATAGTGCAGAAGCAGAGCAATCTGTTATCGGTTCCATGATCATGGACCGGGATGCCATTGTTGCAGCCTCTGAAGTAATAACCGGATCCGATTTTTACGAGAAACAATACAGCATTTTATTTGAAACTATGATAGAAATATATAATGAGGGTAAACCGGTAGATCTGGTTACCCTGCAGGATCGCCTAAAGGAAAAGGATGTACCACAGCAGATATGTAGCCTCGAATTTATCAGGGATTTGGTTACTTCGGTACCAACCTCTGCGAATATAAGGTATTATGCACAAATAGTTAGAGATAAAGCGGTCTTGCGCCGCCTGATAAAGGTAACGGAAGAGACAGCAAATGAATGTTACCTTGACAAAGAAAAACTGGACAGCATTCTGGAGAAGACCGAGAAACAGGTTTTTGATATTGTACAAAACCGCGGAACCAAGGAATTTACCGATATTAAGGAAGTAGTACTACGATCCATAGATAGTATCGAGGCAGCTGCCAAGAATCAGGGAAGTGTAACCGGTATTGCTACAGGATTTTATGATCTGGATTATAAAATGGCAGGACTTCAGCCCTCCGACCTGATTCTGATAGCGGCAAGACCTTCCATGGGTAAGACAGCATTTGTACTTAATATCGCGGAATATGTTGCCATAAAATCCAATGTAACTACAGTAGTATTCAGCTTGGAAATGTCACAGGATCAATTAGTAAAACGTATTCTGGCCATGAATTCAAGGGTAGATTCTCAGTCTATCCGTACTGGTTCCCTATCGGGCGATGAATGGGCAAGCCTGATGGAAAGTGCCAGAGCAGTAGGAAATTCCAATTTGGTAATTGACGATACCTCGGCAATATCAGTAAGTGAACTTCGATCGAAATGCAGAAAGCTAAAGCTTGAGAAGAATCTCGGCTTAGTAGTCATAGATTATCTGCAGCTGATGACGGGAAGCAAGAAATCAGAATCCAGACAACAGGAGATTTCAGAAATATCAAGATCGTTAAAATCCTTGGCAAGGGAAATTAACGTTCCTGTAATCGCACTTTCCCAGTTAAGCCGTGCCGTGGAACAGCGTCCTGATAAGCGTCCGATGCTTTCTGACCTTCGAGAGTCCGGTGCGATAGAGCAGGATGCCGACGTGGTAATGTTTATTTACCGTGATGATTATTATAATCGTGATACGGAGGAACCTGGGGTATCTGAGATAATTATTGGTAAACAAAGAAATGGTCCAGTTGGTACCGTGAAGCTTGCTTGGCAGGCACAATATACGAAGTTTGCTAATCTTGAGAGATAAGAGCATATTACAATTAAGTAACATTTGTTGAAATGGGGAACCTTCTTTGAGGTTTCCTTTTTTTATGTCGATAAGTTATATGGAAATATAACGAAAGTATATTGCAATTGAAGATTGCTATGCTATAATGTAAAAAGTGGAAAATAATTACAATACAACTACATAATAAGGGAGGACAAGCGTGTGGAAGAAGTTAGATATATGATTTCGGATGCTTCGAAACAGGTTGATGTTGAGTCCCATGTTCTCAGATATTGGCAGAAGGAGCTTGGATTACCGATTTCTCGTAATGAAATGGATCAAAGATATTACAAGGAAACCGATATTGAGCTGTTGAAGAAGGTTAAACATCTGAAAGAACAAGGGTTTCAGCTGAAAGCGATAAAGATGCTTCTAACTAATTTAAACTTGCCGGATTCAACTGATTCTACTGCGGAAATCAATCTAAAGGAGGGACAGGAGGATAAAGTGATAGAATTGTTTAGAGAAGGAAAGCAATCTGAAAAAGCAGAAGAGACAAGCCTTATTACGGATGAAGAAGGACATGAAATCAAACAGGAAGCTAACACAAAGATGGGTCAGTTTACTGCGGTTTTAAATCATATTATTTCTAACGCGCTGAAAGAAAATAACGGTACACTATCTGAAGAAATCAGCACAAATGTAACAGAAGGTGTTGTAAGAGAAATGAACTATCTAATGAAAATCCAAGAAGAAAAAGAAGAAGAACGGTATAAAAAATTTGATGCTACAATAAGAGAGTATCAAAAAAGTAGGCTATCTGCAGCCGCGGCGATGGATAAAAACAGAAAGAAATCAAAGTTTTTTAAAAAAAATAAAGTTTATATTTAGAAAAGAGGTATGTTCTATAAGAAAGGCAATTTTCTGTAGGAATAGTCTTAAAATATCTGCTTTCGTATAATAGTTTTTTATTAACAAAAAAAGAATAATTCCTGCTTTGCAGGAACTATTCTTTTTTAATCCGCATCTATATGTATATTACTGAGCAGAAATAGCTGCAGTAGGACATGCATCTGCACATGCACCACAATCTATACATGTATCGGGATTTACTTCATAATGACTTGCGCCTTCGGCAATAGATTCGGTAGGGCATTCTCCGACACAAGCACCGCAACTAATACATTCATCACTAATTGTATAAGCCATTGTAATAACCTCCTTTACAAAACAGTCGACTTTATTTTAATATATAGAGCATAATAATGCAAGTACAATTTATTGAATTTGTCTTAAGTCTTAAGAAGAATGATTATAAGAATAAATTCCAATTTATTTCGTGGATGGGGAATTAAAAAAAATTCAACTTTTGTGTAAAGGAAATCTATAGGTCTTGACGGAAATAGAGTGATAGCATATAATTAGCTATGCTTAATGAAAGGTATCAATCAATTTTATAAGCACAAAACAAATTAATTTATTTCAAGGAGAATAAATACTGCTTGAAAAATATAATTATAATGTTCAGGTGGATTAATCCGCTAAAAACTACAAACAATTTAACTTATCTGGAGGAGATTATATCCTCCTACAAAGGTTATATCAAATTTATTTAAAGGAGGATTTTTATATGGCTACTATAACAAAGGACATGACAATAGGCCAGGCAATTCAAACGAATCAGAATATTATTCCGGCACTTTTAGAAATTGGCATGCACTGCCTTGGATGTCCATCAGCACAGGCTGAGACATTGGAAGAAGCAGCTATGGTTCATGGTATTGATCCGGATGAGCTGATGAAAAAGATTCAGGAACAAATCGGTGAATAATAACCGATCTATGTATATAATAATAGAAGGGTCTGTTGGATTCAACAGACCCTTCTATTTATTTCATAGGAAATTGCGACCTATGAAATAAAAAGCACTCCGTGCAGGATACGTACCCCGCAGAAACTATATTACTTCGTAACCCGCTTGGGTTAGAGAATGTGCGTAGCACATTCATTGTTCAATTGACAATCATTGGATTATATTTTGTATTACATTACAGATAAAATCTGTAAGGCCTGATTTTTAACGATAATTTCATAATGCTCATCATAATAGGTCGGGCTGGCATAAGTAAATCTTTCTACTCTGCCATATTCTGAAATAATATTACAGATTTTATTGAATTCTTCAGGTGTATGATCTGAAATATTGATTACCAGATAATAGATAGAAGCAATAGGATTCTTATAAAGAGTATTCACACCGTTATAAGTACCAAGTAAAATATATGATAAATCAACTACTTCTTTTAGCGAACGGAAGGAATAAACCTTAATTAACTTCGATGGAGCATGTACCCCCGCCTTTTCGGTAACCTCATTAGTAGAGATCTCATTACCATCCAAAGTGTCTTCCTTTGAACGATCCTCAATATCTTCAATTATATCGTCATCCGTCTGATCAAAGCTGCTTATTATTTCATCTGCATAAGAATCCTCATCAGAATCATCGTTACTACTGTCATTCACATTAAAAGAGGAAAACTTTGAAAAACGGGTATCCAATTCATCGGGATCCGAAACCTTTGTTATAACTAAGATAAGGCATTCAGTAGAAACCGGAATAGCTTCAATCATTAAAGGAATATCGTCTACTTCAAAACCAAATTCATAGAAAGCCTGTTGTATCATATCGCGAAATAGCGCTTTTGCTTTTTCTGTACCATATGCCAATTCGCTTATTTTTAACTCTCGATCTATTAAATCACTTTTATTTAAGGTACATCTGATTTGATTGTCACTGATTTTTTCTATCTTCATAAAGTACACCCCTTTCTGTACTTAAAAAGGAACTGATTTTACGTTAACGATAAAATCCATCCATTGGTGTAAAAAAAGTATAATTTAAAAATATAGTAAAGTCAATACACCTAGATATGAAATTTGTATTAACGTGTGTCCATATTTTACAAGAAACTGAGGCTTGCGATATTTAAAAAACTTACAAAAATTTAAAAATTATTTAGTAAAAAGCACAGTAAAAAAATAGTTGCTTCACTTCCATAAAATGTATATAATAAAGGTGACTTGATTCTGCTTCAAGCTGACAGGAAAGGAGAGAATGCAACAGAAAATTTGGTTCGGAAAATATCGAATCTTAGGTTTACTTGGTAAAGGAGGCAGCGCCGAGGTCTATCTTGCAGAACACATCAAATTAAATTCATTTCGTGCAATCAAGTGTATTTCTAAAAACCATCCCTTATATCATTTACAATGTAAAGAAGCTTTAATCTTAAAAAATCTGAAACATTCCTGTATCCCTATAATTTATGATATTGAAGAAGATGAAGATTGTTCCTATATTGTCGAACAATATCTTGAAGGAGAAACATTAAATAGTTATATACAAACCAAGGGTTCATTTCGTGAAGAATCCATCCTATATTTTGGGCTCCAGCTATGTGATTTGATGCAATATCTGCATTCTACCGAAAGGCCGGTTCTATATGTGGATCTGAAACCCGAAAATCTCATTTTGTCGGAAGGATATTTGAAACTGATTGATTTTGGAAGTGCGATCTATCTTGATGAATTGTCCCAAGGGCAGGGATACTGTGCAACCAAAGGTTTTGCAGCACCTGAGCTATATACCGGTAGTAATGTGGATGAAGGCTGTGATATCTATGGAATAGGAATGCTGATGTACTATATGGCTACAGGAGTGAATGTTAAAAACAGCTCTGAATTAGACCATATCGATCAGGTTGCTGGATGCTCTAAGCAGTTGAAGAAAATTATTAATAAATGTGTGAAGTTTAATCCTTCGCAAAGGTTTCAAACAATAACCGGATTGAACCGAGAATTATTAGTGTTAAAGGGCAAGAAGCAATATCAATTTGAATCAAGTCAGACAGTAAAGATAGCAGTAGCAGGAGCACAGCCAAGAATTGGTGTAACCCATCTGTCATTTCGGCTGTGTAAGTATTTTATAAACCAGAGATATCATTGCCTTTATCAAGAGAATAATGTTAGCGAATGTGTCTGGCGTATCAAGGAGTGTTACGATGATGTAATTGTCAGAGATGGATTACCTGTGATTGAAGGAATTCCCATGCTTGCTAAGGTAAAGAGTCATATGCCGGATTTGGACAATTATCAATACAGGATACAAGATTTTGGATGCCTGACAAGGGAAAATATTGAGCAATTTTTAGAGGCAGAGATAAAACTATTGGTTTTAGGAGTGAAGGATTGGGAACTTAGGGATGCTGAGCAGGTGATTCAAATGACAGCAGAATATAAAGATATTAATTACCTGTTTAATTATGCGGACGGAAGGCAGTTTCAAAATATAATGAACAGTATGGAAAGAAAATGCTGTTACCGAATACCCTATGAACCGAATCCCTTCGCAAAGGTCAACTCCAAAAATGGGCTGGATTTTTTTCATAACCTGTTTGAACCTAAATTAGGATTGATACAGAAAGCGAAAACAGCAAACCTTTTTAAGAGAGGAGGCGACTAATATTAAGAAAAAGCCAATGCTTTTAAAAAAATTAGCAAAAACACGCCCAGGTTTGGAAAGAGATGTAATCGGACTAATCGGAACCCACCATGGTGTCGGTGTTACGCATACCGGTCTTATGCTTGCCTTTTATATGGGAGAAGAGCTGGGGAAGAAGACAGCTTTTTTAGAATGTAACAGGCATCATGATATGGCATTAATCCAAAAAGCTTATGAATGGAGCAGGGAAGATGAGCGTTCTTGTTCCTTTCACATGATATCCTGCTATAAGGAAGTAAGCAAAACTCATATTACTGAAATACTTGGTGAAAACTATGAATGTGTCATCATGGATTTTGGAATCGATTTGGCCTCTAACAAAGAAGAATTTCTTCGGTGCAGTACCAAAATTGTAGTTAGTGGAAGGTCTTTATGGGATACGCAGAAGCTGAGCCAATTCTCTGAGGCTGTAACAGGTATCCGTGGCAGTGATTCTTGGCTGTATTTTATTCCTCAAGCAAATAATAAAACAGCATTAGAGATTAGCAATGAAGTAGAACGCAAGGTATTTGCGGTTCCGGCTAATGAGGAGCCGACGCTACCCTCATATCAAACCAACCAATTCTTTGACATTATATTTTGATACGGAAGATAAAACCAGTTGTACCGGACTGGGAACATAGGATAAGTGTAGCATATCACAAATGACCTTCTTATCCAAATTTTATGGCATCGAATATCCGGACACTAATTTTATGTTTATAATCAAAATATTCAACAATTTAAATGGTGCATAATCATTTATGCTATCGAAGTTCAGTAAGCTTTTAATAAAATAACTGACACTTAAAACCCCTCTATACTTTTTTGTCAGTTTTTTATAGGTACAATCATATTTTTATCAAATCTTGGCATAATTCTTATATAAGGGTGGTTTAAACGGAGCTGTTTGATTCCTGAAAACGGCTCCGTTTCCTATATATGGACAATACTCCCATAAATAATAGATAAAAAGTCGAATTTAGTAATGACGATAACAATCATTAATGTTATAATGGGTAAAAAGGACGGGAAGAATTTCGAATGTTCTAATGTGAATTTTAAATACATAAAATTCACATTTAAAGGTGATCGCTCCTTATTCTTCCAAGGTTAGAGCTGCTGTAAAACAGCAGTACGGGAGGTTTCTATGAAAGGTAATGCAAAAGTGGCTGTTATTGGTTCTGCGGCCTGTATTTTAATTATTGCTGTCGTCTTGATTTCTATTTTAATTCAAAGTCTGATTCCGAGCAAAGAGAAAATGAAGCTGACAGATTATTATAAAGTAAAAGATAAAGAAGTTTTAGTTATATTGCAGGATAAGATTTATGAGAAGAAGGGCTTGCTTATTGATGACAGGGTATATATAGATTATGAGACTATAGCAGAAAAATTCAATAAACGCTTTTATTGGGACTATAATGAAAATGTGTTAACCTATACGACTCCTACCGAGATTTTACGAGCAGAAGCGGACAAGGACGAATACACCGTAACGAAGAGTACAATTGGTACAAAAAACGATTACGCTTACCCGATTGTTAAGGTCTTTGCAGATAAGGTTTATATTTCCCTTGATTTTGTAAAGGAATATTCTGATTTATCCTATAAGTATTATGATAATCCAAACAGGGTAATTATCAATTATATCTGGGGTAAATATATGTACTCCGATGTTAAAAAATCAACACAGCTTCGATATGAACCAAGCATCAAAAGCCCTATACTACTTGAATTATCGGCAGATACTTCCCTGATGTATGTAGATACAGAGGAAGCTCCAAAGCATGGTTTTGTCAAGGTTATGACATCGGATGGGGTAAAAGGCTATGTAAAGAAAAAAAGCTTAAAGAAAGCCGATTATAAAGAACTGTCAAGCTCCTATAAGGCACCGGAATATACCTCTCAAAAGAGATCTGGTAAAATTAATATGGTTTTCCATCAGATGACTAATATAGATGCGTCATATAACTTGGAGAATTTAATTAATAAAACGAAAAATGTAAACGTAGTTTCGCCAACCTGGTTCAGTATTAAAGATGAATCGGGGAAAATAAATTCACTTGCGACAACTAGCTATGTAGAAAAGGCAGGGAGGATTGGACTTGAGGTTTGGGCTCTGGTAAGTGATTTAAACAATGTTGTGGACGAGAAGGAACTGTTTTCCCGTACCTCAAGCAGGGATACATTATCCAATGCCCTGATTGAAGCTGCGTTGCAATACAAGCTTAACGGTATCAATATTGATTTTGAAAAAATTCCTTCTAATACAGGAAAAGATTACATTCAATTTATCCGTGAATTGTCGGTAAAATGCAGGAATAGCGGAATTGTTCTTTCAGTAGATAATTATGTTCCGGCAGAGTATAACAAATATTATGACAAGGAAGAACAAGGTAAGATAGTGGATTATGTGATAGTTATGGCATATGATGAGCATTATGCCGGTTCTGACGCTGGTCCGGTTTCTTCCATTGGATATGTAAAGGATGCAGTTAAGAATATCCTCACAATGGTTCCGAAGGAAAAGACGATTATAGCAATCCCCTTCTATACTAGGTTATGGAAGGAGACGAAGGATGGTAAGGTTGATTCCCAACCGCTATCGATGACACCTGCAAAGCAGTGGATTAAGGGAAATAATATTGATGCCAAATGGGATGACTCTTTAGGTTGTTATTACGCGGAAATGAAAAAGAAGGATATAACCTACCGCTTGTGGCAGGAAGAAAGTAAGTCAATCGAAGAAAAGATGAAGGTAATCTACGATGCGGACGTGGCTGGCTGCGCCGCTTGGAAGCTTGGCTTAGAAGAAGAAAGTATTTGGGATGTTATCATCAAATATTTAAATAAACAATAAACAAATAGTTCGGGTGTCTAATTCTCACGCTGATTTACTCAGCAACACATATAACGAAAATGGTGTGTGAGAATTTGACACCCGAACTATTAGCTTTTACCGCAATACTCCCTTTTGTGAACATTTCAAATAGCAGCATATGATACACTATCCTGTAAAGTGTATGGAAATGTGTAATTCCGATTGGATAGTATAGGAATGAAAACCTTCTCATAGATATATAGGGAATATGATATGGGAAGCTATCTTATGAAGAAATATTTTAGTGTAATTTTTTTGCTACTTGTACTCATTGCCATTATTTTAACCTCAGATCCATCCGTTAAAGTTATGAAAAGAATTTTTAATGCGAAAGATATTAATATAAAGAAAGATCAGATTGTAATTGTAATTGATCCGGGACATGGCGGAAGAGATCCAGGAAAGGTAGGAGTTAACAAGTCACTTGAGAAGGATATCAATCTCAGTATTGCCATGAAATTAAAATCTCTACTAGAACAGAATGATATTAAGGTAATCATGACACGTGAGGATGATAACGGACTATATTCACAGGAGGATTCCTCCAAGAAAAGGGCCGATTTATTGAATCGTGTTAATATGATTGAATCCAGCAAAGCAGATATTGCAGTAAGTATACACCAGAACAGCTTTACTCAGGAGGATGTTAAAGGAGCCCAGGTGTTTTATTATTGCCAGTCACCAGAGGGTAAGAAGCTAGCAGAAACCATTCAGGCACAGCTTAAGAAAACCATTGGGGATGGAAACCATCGGGTAGCCAAATCAAATACGTCTTATTATATGTTGAAGAAGTCAATGTGTCCTTTGGTTATTGTTGAATGTGGCTATCTTTCAAATATAAAGGAAGCACAGTTGTTGTTAGAGGATGACTATCAGGAAAAAATGGCATGGGGAATTCATATGGCAATCATGCAGTTTATCAACAAAGAGGGCTTAGGAAATGAGGGGAAAGAGGTATTAAATGAAATACAGTAATTAAACCTTATAAATAAATAACTTCTTAAATTATAATTGCATTTTAACAACAGCCTCTTAAAATTTGATTTATAAGATATAAAGTGTTATAATTAATGACGTGGCTCAAGATAATGCCATAAGGAGTACTGATAATGGATACAAGGATAATTAAATTAAATACAGTAGATTCGCAGGAAGTATGTCTAAAGGAAGCAGAAAAGATACTACGGGCAGGTGGATTGGTGGCTTTTCCGACAGAGACGGTATATGGTCTTGGAGGAAATGCCTTAGATGAAAATGCATCAAGAAAAATATATGAAGCAAAGGGTAGACCCTCAGATAATCCTTTAATTGTCCATATTTCTAAGATAGAGGATATGGAAGTCCTAGCAAAGGAAATACCAGAGAAAGCATATCAGCTTGCGGAGACTTTCTGGCCGGGGCCGCTTACCATAATTCTAAAGAAGAGGGATTTGGTTCCTAATCAAACCACAGGAGGGTTGGATACGGTTGCTATCCGTTTACCTGCAAACAGGGTGGCTAGGAATCTAATAGCCCAGTCAGGGGTTTTCATAGCGGCACCAAGTGCCAATCTATCCGGCAAACCTAGTCCGACAACTGCGGAGCACGTTATTAAGGATTTAAGTGGAAAGATAGATATGATAATTGATGGAGGTCAGGCAACTTTGGGTCTAGAATCAACAATCGTTGATCTTTCCGGTGAGAAGCCTATGATACTAAGGCCAGGATGTATCACCAAAGTGATGCTTTCGAATGTGATTGGCGAAATCGATTATGACCCGGCAATCCTTACAAGGAATCCGGATAAAAATCTGGTACCGAAAGCACCCGGTATGAAATACCGTCATTATGCTCCGGAAGGGAGCCTTACCATCTATGAAGGAGATATTAATCAGGTAATTAGTGCAATTAATTCGAAGGCAAAGGAAAATATAGAATGTGGTTTTAGTGTTGGAGTTATCGCTACTAATGAGACCAGAACGTTCTATCATTATGGAGTTGTTAAAACGATAGGCTCTAGGAAGGATGAAGCTTCCATAGCAGCAGGATTATACGGAATTCTAAGGGAATTTGACGAACTACAAACACAGTATATTTATACTGAGAGCTTTGCGGATAACAGTTTCGGACAAGCCATAATGAATCGGCTTTTGAAGGCGGCCGGTTATCAAATCGTACAAGTATAATTGAATAAGACGCCAGTAGGTACTGTAAACAAGAGGCGTTGAAGATTACAATAGACGTATATTATTGGGAATAGCAAGTG
>JAEWMT010000013.1 GCA_023393095.1 Bacillota bacterium | reverse complement strand
GCCCTGAGGAGGTATCTTTAATTCCCCCGGATAGTTCATCCGCACAGCGGGTAATAAGCAATATTAATTCCATCAGCGATGAGGCTGTCAGTCAGGCTATAAGAGAAGGTGACGGGCTGACTATTAATAAATTGTATACCATACAGGAGAAAATAGCGCAGAGTAATGTAAATCAGACGAATGGCGGTAGCGAGGTAAATCAGGAGAAATTAGATTCGAAGGAAGCAGATGCTGAAGCAGTAGATGAAAATAAGGAAGCAGCAGTTACAAAAGATGATCAATATGAGGAACTTAAAGCGAAAAGACAACTGGAGGAAATCCGTCTGAAGATGACGCTGGAAGCAGCAGGAAGACTGAAAGAGAAAGGCTTCTCTATTGATACCGAGGAACTTTCCAAGGTGGTGGAAGAACTTAGGAAGCTGGAGGATAATTATTATAGGGATCGCTTAAGAGAAGCTGATGCGGATATTTCTGATCAATCGGTACAGATTTTAAAGGATACCACAGAGAGTATAGAGAAATTAAAATTCATACCGTGCAACGTTTTAGGAACTACCTTAACAACGGGCAGTTCCGAGACAATTACAGGCCTCTTAACAGAGGGCAGCAAGCTACAGGCTGAGTATGAGAAAGCCGGTACGGCTTATGAATCTTTAATGACAGTACCAAATAGCGAATATGGTGATTCGCTTAAGAAAGCCTTTGACAATGCGGATGCACTTCTCAATCAGATGAATCTCTTGGACACCGAACAGAATAGGAGAGCAATCCGAATCCTCGGCTATAACCAGATGGAGATCACACAGGATAATATCAACAAGGTTAAGGCTTATGATAGACAGGTTACCGATATGATGAATAATCTGAACCCTGCTGTAACCGTGCGTATGATAAAGGAAGGCATCAATCCGTTAAATATGCCAATTAGTGACCTTAATGATAAGATAGATCGGATTAAGGAACAGGGAATTTCTTCAGAGGATAAATATAGTACTTATCTTAGAAATCTCGAGAAGCAGGATGGAATTACAAGCGAGGAAAGGAAGGCATATATCGGTATTTACCGCCTTCTTTACAATATTGATAAATCAGACGGGGCAGCGGTTGGGTCGGTAGTCAATTCTGGTAGGGAGGTAACACTGGGTAATCTTCTTACAGCAATACAGACCAGTAGAAAAGGAAGTCTGGATGCAGTAATTAATGATGAATTTGGCACATTGCAAAATATTTCCCATTCCAAAGAAACCATAGCTGAACAGCTTGACTCATTTAACGGAAGAAATGAGCAGGAATATCAGGAACAGAGCCATCATAACGGGCAGAAGGAAGGACAGTCTGCGGACGATGCTGTGAAAGCTCAGACGGAATATCTAAATCGTATATTAAAACAAATGAAAGAGGAGATGACACCGCAGAAGCTTATGGAGGCAGGTAGCAATCAGCTACTGACAGAAGTTTCTCAGAGTCAGATGACTGTTGCAACCGCACTGTCCTCAGATCGAAGCATCTGGGAACACGTGAAAGGAGTACCGGTTGAAAAGTTCCTTGAACAACTTCAGAATGCACAGGATAATTCGGTGGATGATGAGGTATATAGGAATAAAGCGCAGGAGCTGCGTGAGCTTATGAAAAATCCAGAGCAGTCAATTCGTTTCCTTAACGATTACAAGCTTCCAAGTACACCGATGAATATTATGCTTGCAAATAATGTATTAAGTAACGGGGAATCGGTAATCAAAAAGCTCATTAAGCAAAAAAACGAAAATAATATCGAAAGTTCAGAGAATAATCTAAAGGAAATCAATGAATTATCCGATAAATTAGTCGATAAGAGTTCAATGCAGGAGATATACGAAAAACTAGAGACAGACACGAAAGAGACTTTAAATCAGGCCTTGTCACAAGAAATAATCGATAGCAGACGACTTGCAGAGCTAAAGAGTATGAATCAGCAAATGTCATTTATAAAAAAGCTTGCTGATAAAGAATTTTACCAAATTCCAATTGAAACAGACAAGGGCATTATCAATATGAACCTGACAATTGTACGAGGAACACAAACCTCCGGGAGGCTGTCGGTGAATGTAGTGTCTAATCAGCTAGGTAATATAAAAGCGGAATTCTCGTTGAAGGATCAGGTACTGAAAGGGTTTTTCAGCAGCGATAATCAGAGCGGTTTAGAGCAGCTTCACAAAAATATCGGGGCAATAGAGAATGCTGCAGATGAGAATAACGTTACAATCAAACAAATGGATTTTGGTGTACAGACCCGGGAAAATGATAGCTATACCTATCAAAACTCTGGCGATACGGCAAGTGATACGACGTCTTCCGGTGAGACGGAACGCACCTTATACCGGATAGCGAAGGCTATTATACAGACAGTCCGGATGGCAGAGAACAGCATAACAAGTTCGGACAGAGCTGTATCATAAAAGAGTATTTCGGCTACATGGAGGTTGCTGATCTATATATATGAAAAGATAAAAGTACGTGCGACCATCATTTCACGGAGGGAGATGGCAGCCAGATTAGAAAGGAATTGGGTGATATTTCATGAGAATCAACCATAATATTTCGGCATTAAAAGCAAATAATCAATTATCGAAAACAAACAACTTATTAGACAAGAGTCTCCAGAGATTATCCTCTGGTTACAGAATTAATAGTGCAGCCGATGACTCCGCTGGTTTAGCGATATCAGAGAAAATGAGAACTCAAATATCCGGTCTAGATCAGGCTTCTAGAAATGGTTCTGACGGTATTTCTGTAATTCAGACGGCAGAAGGAGCGTTATCCGAAGTAGAAGCCATGCTGCAAAGAATGAGAGAGCTTGCTGTAGAGTCTGCGAATGGAACGTACACAACGGAGGATCGTAAAGCGATTCAATCGGAGATCGATCAGTTAAATCAGGAAATAACCAGAATTTCAGATACAACAGAGTTCAATACTATGACCTTATTAAACGGTAATATTGATAGAAAATCTTATACCAGTGACAACTCGGTTAATTTAGTTTCCGTGTCTGATAAGGTTGATGTAGGAAATTACGGGATTAGTATTGAACAGGATGCTAGGCAGGCAGTTATTGTTGGTGGGAAAACCGTTTTTGATGTAGGTACCGATACTTATACAGCAACGACAAGAAAGATACAAGACGGTGAACAAGGAACGATTAATATTAATGGTGAATCAATTGAAGTTAATGTCGGAGATTCAATAAGTCAGGTATTTGAAAAAATTCGTAATGTCTGTGATAGTGTAAATGTTAATGTATTTGCAGTAGATTCCGTCACGTCAGGCTCGACAATAGGTAAAAATCCTGATTTAGCAGGATATACAAGCGAGGCGTTAGCAGATCTTGATGATGACGATAGATTGGTTTTTGTAAGTAGGGAATATGGATCAGATCAAGCGATCAGTATTTTCTGTGGTAATAGTGACCTGTGCAATATACTTGGTCTAACAATCGAAGGGGTCACCGCAAATGGTTATGATGCAAAGGCCTCATTAGATTCCGGCTTTAGTAGTACAGCTACCGTATCTGCAAAAGGAAATAAAATAACAGTATCTGACAGGAATGATTTCAATATGGTATTTGAGGCTACTCCGGGAACTGTTGAAACAAAATTTACCGACACTAAAATAGATGATGCAACAACTCCGGCTGATCCATCCGGTGGATCTACAGTATCGGTTAATGTATCAGTATTAGACGCGGGTCCGATGGATCTTCAGATAGGTGCTAACGAGGGTCAGATAATGTCCGTCAGAATACCCGAGGTAACACCTCAGACCCTGGGAATTGATAAAATTAACATTGGTACAGCAGAGGGTGCCCAGAAAGCAATTGGACTACTTGATACAGCGGTTAATATGGTATCCTCAATCCGCTCCAAGCTGGGTGCATACCAGAATCGTCTGGAGCATTCCATATCGAATTTGGATACAACCTCAGAAAACCTGACGGAATCACTTTCTCGTATCCAAGATGTTGATATGGCATCAGAGATGGCAGAATATACACAGAAAAATGTACTTGCCCAGGCAGGTACCTCCATGCTAGCCCAGGCAAACCAGAGACCTCAAGCGATTCTTGCCTTATTACAGCAGGGATAAACAGGAAGAAATCCTTTCACTGATACTAATATTGGATTATGGAGGTTAACATGAATAAAGAAGCAGTTCAGGCGTTTGCAACAAGAGTTACGATGGCTTCAAGAAGTGAACTTATCGTAATCCTTTACGAGATGATACTGACAGAAATAGCTGACGCAAGAAAAGCGTATGAGATGACTGATCTTGAGGGTTTTGACAGAGGACTCAAAAAAGCACAGAAATATGTTAATGAGCTGATAATCCCCTTAGATTACCATTATGAAATATCGTATGACCTTGTCAGTCTCTATCTTTATATAAATAAAAGAATTATCACGGCTATCATAAAGAGAAACCCAGATTCTCTTGACAGTGCAGAGTCGGTACTTAAGAAGCTTTTCATAGGCTTTGAAGGTGTCAGTAAAGAGGATAAAAGCGGTCCGATGATGCATAACACCCAACAACTCTATGCGGGCTTAACCTACGGTAAGGGAACACTGAATGAGACTTACATCAATCCTGATGACAGGAACCGCGGGTTTATTGCATAAATAAGCCATCACCTAAGATAAAAAAGTTAGTCTGGTATTGCAACAGGGTAATGATAAGAAACGAAAGCATGATATGAAATACAGAAGAAAGTAATGTACAAAAGAATTAATAACTTTGATATACAGAAGATAAAAAAATTATCCCAAATCATCTAATTAATTTCAGTAAACAATGAAATTTTGCAGAAGATTTGGGATAATTTATTAATTAACAGTCCCCCAATACTCATTTTACAGATATACGGTATCACCTATATGATGTTTACAAAGGAAAATTGGGTAGCTTAATATATGACAATTTAATTAATATCTAATTAGCGCACGAATAACATCAGCAGTAATTTGTATCCGCTGATTTTGCCTGTTTTAATAAAAACCGGTATCTGTTCTGTACGGCATTCATCTCATAGATGCAGCTATCGATTAAATCAGGATCGACGACGTTCTGAAAATTAGAGTAGGCCGCTTCCATGGCAATCTTAGTCTTGTTAATTTCATCGATCAGATAATCATCTTTCGGGGGTCTCTTTTTTTCAAATAACCGCATAATTTCACCAACCTTATCTATTATTTATAGATAGTATAGTCATATTATTACCAAATTATTCTATTCAATAACATAAAATGGATATTTCTTTATATAATGTAGTAGGTTGTATAAAAATCCAGCTTGTATATCTGGACATAAATTGAGCGATAAAATGTTAAAGCCTCCAAATAATTTAGAAGGTTTCAAAAAAAGGAAAGATGAGGGGAAAGCTATGAGTATGGATAGCATTATTTTTATTGGTGTAATTGCGGTGTGTCTGGTGTTTATTGTTATCTGTATCATCAGGAAAAGACCTGAATTAATTATTAATTTCGGCCTTCGTTCCTGTATCGGAATCGTAGGGATTTATATTGTGAATATGATATTAAAAAGCAAGGGATTCGATATCGGCGTCGGAATTAACGGAGCAACCATACTTACCAACGGTCTTCTTGGAATGCCCGGATTTTTGATGCTATATGGGCTGGCGGTGTATTATACGTCAGTATAATTAGGAATTGAAGTGAAAGAAAGGTGGTAGTTTTATGCAGCTGATTTTAAATACTCTCTATAATAATTTAGCAGAGCAAAATACTCTGCTAGATTAAACTTTTAATGCTTCACAATTTAAGGAAATTTTGCAGTACACTCTGTCTATTAGTTTCTCAATGATGCTTGTGCTTTATCATAGTCATTCTTATGAACATAGATATAGTATGTTTTGGTATAGTTCATATTAACACCATAAGTACCTGTTCTTGCTCGATTAGATGAACCAAAATAACTTGGACTGGTACTATCAACTATCTTATAATCATAATTAATTCTATTTGTAGAAAGTTTATAACGGACTTCATCAAATCTTTGTGATGAGTTTCCTACAAAAACCTCTTTTCTATTCCAAATCATTATCATAAATTTTCCTCCTTAATGAACAATACGAAACAACGATGAACTAATAATATAGCTTCTTTGTTATTGCCATCAAATATAAATTATTTACTATATGAATATTACATCATAATGTCTAAAATTACCATATCAATTTTATATTACTTCAATCTATACAACTATAGGTTTTACAGGACGCATAGATAATTAACTGAAATGAACAGTTATTGAAATTGATATTAGTATATTATGGGGCATTCCACGAGACATGACAAATTAGTTTCTAAGGATATAAATTTGATGGGGTTTCTGTTTGTACAAAATGACTATCTTTTAATGAAATAAATATATATAATTGCTAAATATTATACGACTTTGTATGACAATGATTGACAAAAATTTGGGCATGATGTAATATATTCACATGTAAAAAAATTCTTTAAATTAACACGATATGACATATCTATATGAAATCTATTTACTGGCTTTAACAGTAAACTATTATCAATTCGGTATAACAAACTTCCCCAAGGTGTCTATATAATTTTATCAGGAGAATTTAATTATAATATAATTTTTCCTCTCTACGAATCATCAATTTTCAAAACAGTTGAGAAGAGAACTAATCCATTAAATAAATAATTACCGATATTACATGGTTGTGGTAATTAATGTAATAGATCAGTAATTAAAAAAGGGGGATAAAATTATGTGGAATAATAT
Source organism: Bacillota bacterium (assembly GCA_023393095.1). Lineage (GTDB taxonomy): Bacteria > Bacillota > Clostridia > Lachnospirales > Lachnospiraceae > Mobilitalea. Next base: position 63,978 of record JAEWMT010000013.1, on the reverse strand, counting down.
TAAAAAATAGTACGATTGACTATGATTACAGCAAAGTTCAGAAGCATCATCCTATATATAGTTAGGGATTATATAAACAAAAGTATATGCTGGAACGGAAGTAGACGATGTAAGGATGGAGATTATGTAATGTATGATACAGATAAATCAGCTGCCATAGATTATATCAGTGGAGGAACGCATTAATTGTGCAAAATGATTATTTATTAACATAATATTTATATATATTTACCAAATATAGATGACTTAGTATGACAATGATTGACAAATTTCTGTGTATGGTGTAATATATGCATATGTCAAATAATTCTTTAATTTTACACTGAATGACATATTCTTATTAAATCTATTTACTGGTTTCACCGCAAAAACGAGTATCAATTCGGTATAACAAACTTCCCCAAGGTGTTTATACAATTTAATTTAGGAGGATTTTAAGTTGAATAAAATTCTTGCTCTCTACGATTCTGATATTTTTTATGCAACGCGTTTCATGGAATACTTTGTTAGAAAGAATGCAACGGGTTTTGAAATATCTGTATTCACTCGGAAGGATAGCCTAGAGGAATTTCTTGAAATGAATTGTGTTGAGATATTTTTAACAGGTGCTGAGATAATATTAGATGAGCAGGCTCTGAAAAAAATCAGACACACTTACTATCTATCGGACACCTCGTCTATCAATGCAGATAATACATGTATGCAAGTGAATAAATATCAGGCAGTAAGTTCATTGCTAGAGGAGATTATTTCAGATTATAAAAGAAGAGAGAACCTAACTAGAGAGGATTATCATTTAGAAAAAATGAATATAATATCTGTATTTTCACCGATTGGTGGGAAAGAGAAAATATCCTTTGCATGGTCATTAAGTGCCTTATTATCAGAGACAAAAAGAGCTTTATTTATAATACTGGATCTTCTTCCGGTACCTATAATATCATCCATAGAACCTCAGAGCCAATGTCTCACAGATTTGATCTATTATCTGAAAGAAAATCCTGATGTTGATAAAATGCACTCTCTCGTACGTTCCTGTGGAAAACTTTCTGTTTTATCCGGTATTCTACATGGAGCAGATATCTTATCATTAACAAAAGAAGATATCCAGAGCTGGGGTGAAAAATTGATTGCAAATTCAGACTATGAGACAATTATATTTTATCTTGGATGTTATACGGAAGCTACGATTGAATTGATGAAGTTAAGTAATGAAGTTATTATCACATCATTGGACAATTCCTATGAAATGGCTGTAACAGAAGAATGGGAAAGGCAAATGAATCATTCTGGAGTACATATAAATCAAGACAAATTTCGGCTAGTGAAGCTGCATCCGGAGGAAGAGCCAGTGAATATGCCAATATCCATGCAGGAATTAATGAATAGTATATCATGGTCAGAGGCAGAACAATATTTGAATTATTAATGGAGATGAATAAATCTTGAGTCATTTAAAGGAATTGCTCAGGCAAAGGGTAATTGATAATATTGACCTTAACAGGGACATCGAGGACGAAGAACTGTTAGATCAGATAGATCAAGTCATTATGAGTTACAGCAGAGAAGAATATATCAGTATGCAAGAGAAGAGAACGCTGCGAAGAGATATCTTTAATTCGATCCGCAGACTCGATATTCTTCAAGAATTAATTGAAGATCCGACGGTTACCGAAATAATGGTTAACGGTCCTGATCATATATTTATTGAAAAAAGTGGTAGAATTTATCCAAGCGACCGATGCTTTGAATCGGAACAAAAATTAGAGGATGTGGTACAGCAGATGGTATCACATTCCAACCGCATTATTAATGAAGCTTGTCCGATCGTAGATTCCAGATTACCTGATGGATCCCGTGTGAATGTTGTGCTTTCGCCGATTGCCATGGAAGGTCCGGTCATTACGATTAGGAAGTTTCCCAGTGAGCCAATAACAATTGAGAGGTTGATTGAATTGGAATCAATCTCCCCTGAGGTTGCACAATTTCTAAAAAAGTTAGTAATAGCGGGCTACAATATCTTTATTAGTGGTGGAACCGGATCCGGTAAAACCACATTTCTCAATGCACTATCTAATTTTATCCCCTCCAGCGAGAGAATTATTACAATTGAAGACTCTGCGGAGCTTCAGATTCGTAATATCCAAAATCTTGTCCGGCTGGAGGTACGTAATGCTAATTCGGAGGGAAGCAATGAGATCACTATTCGGGATCTGATAAAGACTTCCCTTCGTATGAGGCCAGATCGAATTATTGTTGGTGAAGTAAGAGATGCAGCAGCAATTGATATGCTCCAGGCTCTGAATACCGGTCATGATGGCTCTTTATCAACCGGTCATGCCAACTCCCCTTTGGATATGTTAAGTCGTTTGGAATCCTTGGTATTACTCGGCGCGGAAATCCCTTTATTGGCAATACGTAAGCAGATTGCCTCTGCTATTGACATTATCGTACATTTAGGCAGATTGCGAGATCGCTCCAGACGTCTTCTGGAGATAACCGAAGTTCTGGAATGCAGAGAAGGAGAGATATTACTTAATCCCCTTTATGTGTTTGATGAATCAGGAGAAGAGAATGGAAGGGTAAAAGGTGCTTTAATTATGAAAAATGAATTGCAGTGCAGAGAAAAGCTGAAACGCGCAGGCATAGATATAATTACAGGAGGTTAAAGTTGATCAATGATTATAATAGATATAAGTTCTCACTAAAAGAACATATCAGATATTCTATGGAAGGAATTGCAGTTGCAATTATTCTGGGCATTCTATTTTATCAAAGTATTCTAGGTATTCTCATAATATCTCCAATGATATATTTCTACAGAAAAAATAAAATAAAAGATTTGATTAGTGAACGAAAGTGGAAGTTAAACCTTGAATTCAGGGATGGAATCATCGCTTTATCCGCTGCACTGGAGGCTGGGTATTCGGCCGAAAATGCTTTTGAAGAGGCCTGTAAGGATTTGAAGCAGATCTATCAGGAAAATACTATGATACTTAGGGAATTCTCCTATATCATAAACCAGATTCATATGAATATAACCGTTGAAAAGGCACTTTGTGACTTCGGTGAAAGAACAGGTATCGAAGATATACTTAGCTTTTCAGAAGTATTTAGCACTGCCAAAAGAACTGGCGGAGATTTAATTAATGTTATAAAGATTACCAGTAAAATAATAAGTGATAAAATTGAAGTAAAGCGTGAAGTAATTACTCTGATTAGTGCAAAACGCATGGAAGCAAACATTATGAAGCTTGCGCCTCTCTTAATTCTGATTTATCTGTCAGTTACATCCTCCGGTTTTTTAGATCCCCTATATCATAACTTCCTTGGCATGATTATTATGACTCTGTTTCTTGTCTTCTATCTGGGTTCCTTTCTGTTGATTAATAAAATAGTTGCAATCGAAGTGTAAGGAGAATTTAGAATGTTACTAATGATAGCTGAAATTATAATCCTGTTTGTTTTCTTACTTGCTACACTACTTTGCATCAGCAATTCAAGGGAATATCTAAAAACAATTGATAAACAGGAGCATAAATTATATTTTTTATATCCATTGGCAGATCGGATCTTGGATCATACCGGGATGGGACATATAGTAAGACGAAAAAACAGTACCGCAGATGCTATTAAGGCATTAAATGTTAATATGAAATCGGATCAGCAGCAAAGGCTGTTCTGGTGCAGTAAGATTTCTCTAGTGATTATCATTATAATTTTCTTTAATCTACTCTCTTTACTAAGTTCTATAATGAATTCCAACAACTCAGAAATATTAAACGAAAAATATCTTCGTCGGCCTGGCTATGGGGAGGGCACAAAAGAGGTTGAGCTTAAAGTAACGATGAAGCAAGCAAAAGGCCAGGATTCCAAAAAGGATGTTTCTAAATCGAAAGATGTCTCCATCTCAGTTGAGGAGAGAATCTATACCAAGGAAGAGTTAGAGATAATTTTTTCAAAGGCTATCAAATATCTTGAGAATAAGACTCTTGGAGAAAATAAATCAGCGGATGAAATATACAGTAATCTTAATTTCATAAGCTCCATACCCGGAACAGGAATTTCGGTGGATTGGGAATCAGAGAATTACGATTTGATTGATTCAGATGGTACTGTAAAAAATGAAAAAGTGAATAAGAAAGGAAATTCGATAAAAATAACAGCAATTCTTAACTATCAAAAACAGCAAACAAAACATTATATGTCTTTTCGAGTATTGCCAAAGCAGTATAGCGATGATGAAGTTATGAATGAAAAGCTTAGTAAAAAGTTATCTGCTGCATCGAAAGAAACTTCTAAGAATAACTTGTTTCAACTTCCGGATACATTAGGAAATTATCATCTAATCTGGCAGGATAAGAAGAAAAATAACGGGTTTACACTTTGGTTTATGGGTATTTTCTTAGCCGTAGTAGCGTGGTTTATGGGTGATAAAGAACTCGAAAAAAAGATGAAACAGCGGAAGGATCAGATGCTTTTAGATTATCCGGAATTGATTAATAAATTTACTCTCTTAGTGAACGCGGGTATGACGATACGGCAAGCCTGGATTAAAATAACGGAGGATTATAGTACAAAATTAAGACAGGAAAAGGGGAATAAGCATTATGCATATGAAGAAATGCTTACAACTGCGAATGAACTTAAGCTTGGATTGTCCGAAAATATTGCTTACGAGCAATATGGTAGGCGAATTGGACTGATCCCTTATATTAAATTTAGTTCCCTAATAACACAGAATTTGAAGAAGGGTAATAAAGGCTTTACGGAATTATTAATGAAGGAGGCGATGGAGGCATTTGAAGAGCGTAAGGAGGTTGCTAAGAGACTTGGAGAAGAAGCAGGAACAAAGCTTTTGATACCTATGATGTTGATGTTGCTTATGATATTACTAATTATTATAATACCTGCATTCTGGGCTTTTCAAATGTAGAGATAAGAAGTATTACTTAATTATCTATACAGAATGCTATTAAAATATAATTGAAAGGAGCTTCTGTCATAAACCGGCAGAGAACAGAAAGATGAGAAGAATCAAGGAACGCATGAGAAATCTGTATTGGAGTATAGTTAGTAAACAGCTTGATGGAATTGGAGTTATTGAAATTATTTTAATTTTGGTTATTATCATAGGACTAATTGTTATTTTTAGATCACAGATAGAGAAAATCATTCAAGCTGCTTTTACATCTATTAATGGAGATGCAGGTACAATTAACAAGGGTATTAAAATAGAAACTGGAGGTTGAATGGGACTGAATTCTAAAATATATGCTAGGAATGCATCCGGTTCTATTACAGTATTTTTAAGCTTGATTTTGCTACTCATTCTATCCCTTCTGCTTACGATAACTGAGGGCGCGAGAGTTGGTATTGCAAAGGTTTATACGCAGAGGGCGCTTTCTACAGCCATGGATTCTGTTCTGGCAGAGTATTACGGACCTTTGTGGGATGAATATCATGTCTTTGGTCTATATCATGAGGGCGATGGTCAGAAAGAAATGATAGAAGAGAAGCTGAAAGATTATATATCATATACCTTGGAACCGAAGAAGAATTTAGGCTTGTCTGAAAATGGAAGCTTTGAGCCTTATAATATAGACTTGAATTCAATTTCCGTGAAAGACGAGCCCCGCCTTATTGATTATCAGGGGGATCTGTTAATTAATGAAGCAGTAGAGTATATGAAATACCGGGAAATGGGTGATATAACGGAACAGCTGTTTAATAAGCTATCACTTATGAAAACTCCCGAGAAAGTCAGTTATCTTTATGAGGAAAAGGATAAGGCGGAAGAGGAACTTGTTAAAATTGATAAAGGAATACTTAGGCTAATGGAATTGCTGGACGGTTTAAAGACCAGTAAGAAAGGAATTGAAGTTACGAAGGATGGGGCGCTTAAGACCGCTGAATATTTTGTTAAAAAAATTTGTTTTGGTCAGCCAACAAAAGAAACAGTAGGAATCAATCAGGATAGTGTTTTTCAGGCATTAAAAGTAAGTTATGTAGATCCAAAGATAACGTTTGTATTAATTAAATCGAACTTTACCAGTCTAAAAGATACAATGAACCAAATGGGGGAGATGAATGCTGATAAAAATGAAATATCGCAAGAAATAACTGTACAACAGAAAGATTTAGACAAATTAAATGCAATTAAGGACAAATCGAAAAAGGTTAAGCAACAAATTAAGGAGATAAAGAAAACAATTGACCCACTAAAAGAACAGATTGAATCCTATGAAGACGACTTAAGTGATTTGCAGAATCAAAAGAGTACGTTTGTCAATTCAATTCAATCATCTTCTCAGTACCTATTACAATTAATATCAGGAATAAAACCAGTAATCAGCGAGGCAATTAGTACAATAGATACCATTATAGATCAATCTGAGATAGCAACACCTTTTGTTCATCAATATGAGCAGATATTAAGCAATAATCGGGGATCAATTGATGATAAGACATACAGCGGACTTGAAGAAAGTCTGAATGAGATGAAGAAATATGTATCTACGGATAAGAACAGTAATAATTTTAAAGGGATGAAAGGAATATTAGAGAAAGATCTGGATATTCTGACGCAGGCAGAAGCACTCATTACTCAAGGAAAATCGGAGCTTGTACAGGAAAAATTCGATAATGCAGAGAACTCGTTTAACCAAGCATCGGAGAAAATGTTACACTATCAGACAAAAGACTTGACCTTAGATTATAGTACCTTAGTACTTGACCGTTCAGCTCAAAAGAATCCAGTTGATGCATTAAGTAATTCGTTAAACACGGGAATACTTAGCATGGTAATTGATCCCAATAAAATATCAGATGGTATGCTTACTCAAAATATTCTTCCGTCGCAAATTGCTGCTATGTCTAAGGAAAATACGAATTTCTTAGATAAACTTACGGAATTCTTTCAAGACGCTGCAGCAGGCGGCTCGGCAGCAGGAAGTTTTTTTGGGAGCAGCGAGGATACTTCAAAGCTCTTATCTATGGCTGGGGGTAGTGTTAACAAGCTCGCACAGCATCTTCTTTATCAGGAATATCTAAAAAATCATTTTGAAATGTTTAGCTCAGAGGAACATGAGTCAAAAAGAAAGCCTTCCGCACTATCATATGAACAGGAATATCTTCTGACAGGAAAACTGTCAGATCAGGATAATCTGTCCCAGATAATATCCAGAATTGTTTTAATAAGAACAATATCAGATTTTGTCAGTATCTTGGGAGATAATACAAAGAAAAATGAAGCTAAGGTTGCAGCGGCAGCAATTGTTGGATTTACTGGTCTGACAGTTTTGGTTTCCATAACCCAGGTCTTGATTTTAATCGCTTGGTCATTTGCAGAAGCCTTACTAGATGTCTGTGCCTTGATGTCAGGAAAAGAAGTACCTGTTATCAAAAAGAGTATAGTTCTAGAGCTTCCGGAATTGTTTATGATAAATCGTAGTTTTCTTCAATCAAAAGTAAAGACCTTAAAGGATACAAACGAACTATCTATGTCCTATCAGGATTATCTGAGAATATTTCTGCTTCTTAAAAGTAAAAAGGATTTGGCTTACCGATCGATGGACTTAATGCAAGAAAACATTAAACGCAGGTATAATGAAAAGACATTTGACATAACAAAGTGTTTGTTTGGGTATGAGGCAGTAATTACTTATACAATTCCCACCAAATTTATTGGTATTCCACTCATACAGAAATATATGGGTGTTAATAGTGATGGATTCACTTACGCAGCAAAAGCAGCATGTAGTTATTAAGCTTGATTAAGTTGTTAACTACAGCCAACTTAGTGAGATGTTTTACAATAACAAATATGGTTAGGGAGTATAAGAACTATATTAATGTCTAATCCTCTTTGGCGGGTCGGGATGTCCGCTCTTCTGTCAATAAAATTCTAAATTTAATCTTTAATATCATAATCAAAAAATACTATAAAATTCTCTCTCCAAGAAATCGTTTGCTTATATGAATACTATTCATATTCTCTTAGAGAAGAACGGACATCCCGATCCACCAAAAACATTAGACATGAATTATTGTTATTTAGCAGGTAACTAAGATAAGAATTTTTAAAACTAATGACCATTTTATGGTCATAAATCCAGAAGAATAAGTGTTTTTACTATTCTTCATAAGCCTCGTATACGAGGCTTTGGGCTCGCATGCCATTTGCGAGACTATTCTCACTACATTAAAGTAAATATTATATCTATATTTTCTTATATAGATAAATATTTCATAGTTATAGTTTCGCAAAATGAGTGCTCAGGAGATAAAGGTGTTAAAAGAAAAATCAGTTATTTTAAATAAAAATAAATACCAATATCAGAAAGCTTCCTTAACGGTAGAGGCAGCCTTAATTATGCCGATATTTTTCTATTTCATGATTGCTTTTCTATACTTTATACAAATATTTATGGTTCAGGATCAAATACAGTCGGCAATTACAAAAATGGGTTTGAGTTGGTCTAAAACAGCTTATTTTTATAAGGATTTTCCTGATATTAATGAAGCAATCAACTTTGATAAAACGATATTTGGGAATGAACTTGATATTGGAATTGATGAGTTCACGGATAGAATTATAAGTGGATCATCACTAAAATTATATGCAAAGCAATATTTGGATAAGGACTGGCTTAACAGATCATGTATTAAAGGGGGCTTTGAGGGTATCGATTTCTCTTATTCCAGTATTGCAAATAGTGAAAATTTGGTTGATATCGTATTAAGCTATCAGGTAAAAATTCCTGTTCAGGTGTTTAACATTGGAGATATTAGCATGCTGCAAAGAGTTAGGCTTCGGGCTTGGACCGGATTTAAGATACCTGCAGCTTATACAGCTAATAGCGATACTTCCCAAACAATCGTATATATTACGAATACGGGTACAGTATATCATAAAAGTAAGGACTGTTCACATATTAAACTTTCAATAACAACAGTACAGGGAATACCATATGATTTAAGGAATAAAAGCGGCTCAAAATATACCAGATGCGAAAAATGCTGTAAGGGGGACGAAGGAGAAAATGCTGCTTATTACATCACTTCTTATGGAGATAAATATCACACGGATCGAACATGTTCTGGGTTAAAACGTAGTGTCAGGGAGATACCATTGTCAGAGGTCGGAAGCAGAAAACCCTGCTCAAGATGTGGTGGAAATTCAGGTTAGCGAAAGGTTGCCCTTAATTCTATTTTTTTACATACAAAGTTATATTACGAGTAATTATAACATAATTTATTTGCGCAAAAAGTGCGCAGGAGAGGAATGATATATGGCAAATATTTTAATAAAGGTAATCTTAATAAGCTTACTTTTGTTCTGCGGGGTGCAGGATATAAGAAAGAAAACAATACTTCTTTGGGTAATTATATTAGGAGCAGTGTTAACCGTCATATGTCTTCCTTTTTGTCAGTCATTCTCTATTCTAGATCGAATGTGTGGGGCGGGAATTGGTATCAGCGTCGCAATCATCAGTATTGCGACTTCTGGTAAAATTGGAATGGGAGATGCAATGCTTCTATGTATAACGGGACTTGGACTGGGCTTCTGGGGTAACCTGGAGCTGTTTGCCATAGCACTTCTACTGGCATCTATTATTTCTATTGTATTATTAGTAACTCGTCTGGCTGACCGAAAAAAAAGTATACCTTTTGTACCCTTTATGATGGTCAGTTATGTATTCCTTTTATTTGCCGGCAGGTAGGTATTGGAATAACAGATTATAGATATAACTTGTAGTATTTAAATTATTTTTATCTTTATAAACTTAGGCAGCTTTGCCGTCTTAGAAGAAACAGGTTGAGAATGTGGAAAATAGATAAGAGCATGAGGCAAAAAGACAATGTAATTAGAGAATGTAATACCATGGGCGCAAGTATAACCGTTGAGGCCGCGTATGTTATGCCAATTGTTATATTTACGATATTTGCTTTAATTTACCTTGCTTTCTACCTTCATGATAATTGCCGTATTCAAGGAATTATGGATCTAACCTTAAATAAGGCTGGTATGAACGTGAAACATGAGGGCAATATTGCAACCGGCGAGGTGGCGTATGAAAAGATAAATGACAGAAGTGTGTTCTATCTAATTTTTGGTAATACCCAAGATGAGGAAACGCAGATACAGAATATCCTAAAACAGGAATTATCAAAGGGTTTATTTTTAGCAAAAGTACATGATATTCAAGTAAAGGATGATAAATTTAAAATCAAAGTAACTATTGAAGCAGACACTAAGGTTTCTTTACCTGGAATATCTAATTTATTTATTAAATTATCAGAAATAAAAATGACCGGAGAATATCCAGTACACAACCCGGCTGAGACAATCCGGCGTATCGAGGTCATTCTGGATACGGGGTCGAGAATTAAGGGAGTGGAGAAACTGAAAGAAAAGCTTGAGAAAATAACCGGTACAAAATGAATGGCTTGAAGGAAAGAATTACTGAGTGCATATGTTAGCAGTTTTAATTTAGATATTTAGATTCATTAAAAATTAATATCTGAAATTGTTTGGAGGTTTTCATATATGAAGGTTGGGTATAAAAAGGATTTAAAACATAACTATATGGTAATTACAGAGCTTGAGAATATAAAATCACAATCGTATTGTACCAAGATCCTAGAACTGCAAAGTATCAAAGGAATACTTTCATTGGAGCAAAGACTGCTGAATAATGAGAGCCTGATATATTATGATATTACTGCCAAACAATCCATGGCTGCTATCTACGATAAAGCTTCATTAACAAAGGATAAACTTAAGCAGCTTTGTATGAGTATTATAAGCATAATTGAACTTGCATATGAATTCCTTTTACCGGAGGATGATTTCATATTAGATCCAGAATATATCTATATGAATATTGGGACGGGTGAGCCATTCTTATGCTATTTACCAGGTTATGAAAAGAATATAAAAAAACAAATGAGCAATCTGATGGAATACCTTATGAATAAGGTGGATTATAGTGATAAGGGGGCTGTACTATTAGTATATCAGTTATATGCGGTAAGCAGAGAAGAAGGATATACTTTTAACCATCTAAGAGAGGAGTTGCAAGATTATACCCAGCCTAAGCAGGAGAAGATGCTGACGAACTTGGATAAATCAGTAGAAAGTATAGATCAATATAATCAGTTGCAAGATACAAATTCGGGGAGCCTTATCGATACTAGATTAAATACAAATCAAGAGAGGAATATCAATCAAACAAACGAGGAGTCTATCCGCTCAAAGAAAGCTACACCCGAGGTAACTGACAATAATCAAAGCAGGATGATTTTAATGAAAGAAAAGTTGGAAAATGATGAGGAAGTACCTTGTTACTCAATAACAACTTATCTATTAACGGCAGGAAGTATCATTGGAGGGCTGATAATAATCATCGCCAGCCTGATAACAAAAATCCTTTATAATTCCTATGGTGATCAGATTGACTATATAAAGCTTGCAGTGTTACTTCTGATTGTTTTTTGTGTGGAAGGCTATTGTTTAAAAAAGATCTGGGACAAGAAGAATAAGATAACCAAGATTGTTGCAAGAAATGAATATGTTGATCCGAGGAAGATAATGAAATCCTTTGATAAAAGAAAGCTTTTACTAACAAAGCCGGGTGAAATAACCCAGGACAAATTATCTGAAAGTAATCGTATGCTACAGCTTAATCTAAAAAACAAGGACGAAAATAATAAGAATAAATTACATAATAATAAGGTTCTTATTTTTCAGGATCGTTTACCTGATATGGAGACAAGGTTGTATCAAAAAACCGTAAGCGAGGAGATTACAACGAGTGAAGGCTCCGAAAAAATACAGGAGCATACAATTACTATGAAAAAACTATATCAGAGAAATGAAGTAACACCCTCTAGGTACAATAGTTTTAGTGAAGATATGCAAATTTTGAATGAACCTGATAATCCAACCTGCTTATTAAATGCACCAAGCCAGCAGAATTATAGTAATTCTACTGTAGACCATCAATATTCGTGTATTCTGAAAGCTCTTGATGAGGTGAATTATCAACCCATTCAAATCAAAGATTTCCCCTTTTTTATCGGCAAACTTAAGAAAAATGTGGATTACTGCCTTGAAAAAGCTGTGGTCAGTCGATATCATGCCAAGATAACCAAGGAAGAAGACGATTATTTTATAACTGACCTTAACTCAACGAATGGCACCTTTGTGAACGGAATTGCCCTGCAAACTTATGAAAAGAAGAAAGTTGAATCCGGGGACGAAATTGCCTTTGCTAATATTAATTATAGGTTTGAATTAACTACAGAAGAATGTAATGTAAAAAACTTTATGTAAAACCTTGAAACTATGAAAATATTAGAGTTAAACATCATGCGGATCAAAAAGTCTTCCGGTATTTTTAATTTACTAGTCTCATAAAGTTTATCTGTTTAATTTGTTGTATCTACTCGGTTTATATTAGTTGTTGTTTTATTTTTAAAATGCTATAATATGGTATCATATACAAACGAGGGTAGATTATGAATTACGAAACAATTGGAAGGCTAATTTATAAGGGTTATCATCATCCGATTAACTATATTCAGAATGTGAAATTAAGTAATATATCTGATGAGGGATGCTTTTGCCTTTATATTATCGAACAAGGTTCTGGTTATGTTGGGGTTGAAGATAATATGCTGCATTTTTCTTCACCTGCTCTTCTTTGTATCAATGAGAAAGAACGACTGACTTTTCATCGTTGTTCTGATGTGAGAATGAATGCGATTTACTTTCATCCCTATATACTAAATCCTAATTTCGATTATGAATTTATTAGAAAATGTAATAATTTTAATAGTGTTCAGCTCCAAGATTTGTACTTCCTAAAGCCGTTTTTGCAACATAATAACAATTATAGCGGATTGTTTTTCTTAGAAGCGGATAACTTTATTAGAATATTAAAATTAGGAGAGCAGTTAAGAAATGAATTGACGTTACAAGGTGATGATTCATGGCCATGCAGGTCCAGATCCTATTTCATTGAGCTTCTTATATTAATTTCAAGGCTATATGATTCATATCAGAGGAGTGACAACAAATTGTTACCGGAGATGTCGGAGAATATCGCTGGGGTATTAGATTATTTACATAATAATTATCAAAACAGAATTACACTTGAACAATTGGCATCTATATTTGCAACTAACAGGACAACCCTGAATAACCAGTTTTATAAAATAACAAAGCTAACTGTTATTGAATATTTAATACAACTTCGTATTAGTATTGCAGCAGCGCTACTGCGTGACACCAGGCTTCCGGTTACAGAGATAATGGAACGAGTAGGATTCAATAGCAACTCCTATTTTTGGAGAACATTTAAAAAATGTTATAATATTACACCTATAGAATACCGGGAGAAATATTGCTGGGTTTGAAAAAGAGTAAATAAATCGAGATAATTAATATTTTCATATCCACGAAAATTAACGGACATCAGGGAAACTAGGTGCCTTTTTAAAATTGTAAATGATGCAAGAAAAAATGTGGATACAACATTGTTATCGAATATTACATAAGTTATACTCCGAAATAAATTACTTTGAGGAGTTTAATAAAAATATAAGGGGAGGAACGAAATGAAACGAACAAGTAAGATTATCTTAGCAATTATTATGGTAATTGCCATTATAGCCATTATTATTACATATATTCTAGTAAATCATAAATCAGTAGAATCTACGTCAAAGGCTATGATACAAATTAGTAATAAAGAATTAGCTCTTGAGGTGGAGCAAAGTCAAAATCTTAGTGTTACAGGAACGAAAAGCAAGATTATATGGAAATCGGATGATAATGCCATTGCGACAGTATCGAGTAAAGGAAAGGTTACTGCAAAGGGAATAGGTAAAACTACGATTACAGCATCAGCCAATGGTGTTAAAAAGAGCTGCACCGTTACTGTAACAAATAAATCATCGGTATCGCCGACTGTAACAAGTAAACAAATAACGCCGACAGTATCAAGTAACTTGGTGTTACCAATAGCAAAAAATGAATCAGGGAAGGTATTAATACAGACTGTATCTGGGAGTACTGTTTATACGCTTAATTCATATATAATATCTTCTGCAGAAGGCGAAAATGTAGTTATAGACCCTACAGAGATGCCTAATAAAGAATTAGTTGATTTGAACCCAGCGGCAATTACTAATACACACCAACATGATGATCATAATGATAGCTTATACAGTGCGACTTATGATTGCCCGCAACTATCTTGGGTTAAAGGGGAATTAAATACAAAAGATTTTCATATTTATAGTATTTTATCTTCCCATATGGGCGATGATATTAGTGAATATAATTTTAATGTGATTATTATATATGAAGTAGATGGTATAAGAATTGCCCAAATGGGAGATATTGGACAGACAAAACTAACAAAAGATCAACTTAAGAAAATGGGTTCGATAGACATAGCTATTATGCCGTTTAATAATAGCTATTCAGATATGTCCTTGGAAAATGAAAAAGGATTTAATCTCATGGCACAGCTCAAACCTAAGATTATAATTCCAATGAATGATTCCAAAGAAGATTTAGCAGCTCTTAAAAAACATTATGGCAAAATAAAGGTATTTGAAAACAGCTTTTCCATATCAAAAGATGATCTTCCTTCTTCAAAATGTAATGTTTACAGGATCACAAATACACATAAATATAAATAATAAACGTACTCTCAAAATATTTTTACATTGAAACGGCCGTCTACAAAATCAGGCGGCCGTTTCAATGATGGAGTATAAATAATAGGTAAACGATTAATAGATAGATATTTGTTATTGGTTATAGGAGTGTAACAAAGCAGATTTTCTGAGGCCAAACAGACAATCTGCTTTGTTTTATAAGATCCTTAAATCCTTATATAGAGTTCATATAGGAAATCTATATAAGGATTTAAGAGAAAAGCATATTTTTATTATTATCTAACAATCCTCTATAATAAATTACCCACAACCTGTTTCTGTTTCGACATAAGGAACAGGTTTTTTATTATATAATTAGAGTCAGAGACGGTTATTTCGGACGGATTATTACACTTGAATTACCCGAAAAAATACATATATGGCTTGTATATCCTGTAACGGTAGTGGTACAATAAAATTAGAGAAAAATTGTTTTTTTCTCTGTGATTGGGGGACTTCATATGAAGAAGCGATATAATATAACTACCTTAGTTATATTAGTTCTGTTTCTTATCGTTGCTTATTTTATTAGCAGGTCAATAATGAAAGGTATTCTATTATTACTGCTTTCTGGTGTATTGGTGTTTAATACTATTTTAAAACTTAAGACAAAAAAAGAGGATAAATTTAGAGAAAAAATATTTTTAGGAATATTATTATTTTTAAACTCCGTTCTTTTATTAGGATCGGTCTATATTATTGTATCTGCGATAGTTGAAAATTAATAAAATTATATAAATAATAAGGATTAATAGTTGTACTTGAAGGAGTATCAAATGGATAAGGGGTTTTCTTATACATATGACAATGAAATGGAGAAGAGTTATGAAGAAATATATAATGGCTCTCGATCAGGGAACTACCAGTTCAAGATGTATTATATTTGATAAAAAGGGTAAAATGAAGAGCATCGCACAAAAAGAATTTACTCAGATTTATCCAAAGCCCGGCTGGGTTGAGCATGACCCGATGGAAATCTGGTCTTCTCAAGTTTCGGTAGCAACAGAGGCGATGGCGAAGCTTGGTATTTCGGCCTCGGAGATTGCTTCGATTGGTATTACCAATCAACGTGAGACGACGATTGTATGGAATAAGAGAACGGGACAGCCGGTCTATCATGCAATTGTATGGCAGTGCAGACGTACTTCGGAAATGATAAGTGACCTGAAGGCCAGAGGGCTTGAGTCCTATATTATAGCTACTACGGGACTTATTCCGGATGCATATTTCTCAGGAACTAAGGTAAAATGGATTCTTGATAATGTTCCTGGAGCTTACGAAGCTGCAAAAGCCGGTGAACTACTGTTTGGAACCGTGGATACTTGGATCATCTGGAACCTGACGAAGGGAAAAACCTTTGTAACCGATTACACTAACGCCTCCAGAACAATGCTTTTTGATATTAAAAAACTTACTTGGGATGATAAAATACTAAATGAGCTTGATATTCCTAGGGAAATGCTTCCCGAGGTGAAACCTTCAAGCTGTATTTATGGATATACTGATCGAAGCCTTTTTGGTGAGGAGATTGTGATTGCTGGAGCAGCAGGCGACCAACAGGCTGCATTATTTGGACAGTGCTGTTTTGACAAGGGAGATGTAAAGAACACCTATGGAACCGGATGCTTCCTTCTTATGAATACCGGTAATGAAGCGATCAGATCCGGGCATGGATTACTGACTACCTTGGCTGCAAGTACCGAACATAAGGCAGTCTATGCGCTTGAGGGTAGTGTATTTGTAGCCGGAGCAGCGATACAATGGTTGAGAGATGAGTTGCAATTGATTCGGACAGCATCCGAGAGTGAGAAATATGCGATGCAGGTAGAGGATACCAACGGTGTGTATGTGGTTCCCGCATTTGCGGGGCTTGGTGCACCATATTGGGATCAATATGCCAGAGGTACGATTATCGGAATTACCCGTGGTTGCAATAGGGATCATATTATTCGAGCTACCCTTGAGGCGATCGCATACCAAACCCATGATGTTCTTCGTTCTATGGAGAGTGATTTAGGGAATAATCTAAAATCACTGAAAGTAGATGGCGGAGCCTGTGCAAACCGTTTCTTGATGCAGTTCCAGGCTGATATTCTGAATACGGTGGTTTTAAAGCCGAAATGTATTGAAACAACTGCCTTAGGGGCAGCATATCTTGCTGGACTTGCTGTTGGCTTTTGGAAGGATAGGGACGAAATCCGTACAAATTGGGAATTGGAAGAGAGCTTCTCTCCCAATATGATGCAGAATAGAAGGGATAAATTAATCGCCGGCTGGAAGAAGGCGGTTACCAGATCCTTCGCATGGGAAGAATAGAGTTATTGTATTAATTGATATAGCTTAATCTTATATGAGCCTGTATTACTTCCCGATATAGCTTAATCTTATATAAGTCTGTATTATTTCCCGATATAGCTTAATTTGATAAAAGCCTGTATTGCTTCACAAGATAGCTTTAATTCTATTATAAGTAGGAATTGCTGCCTGATATACTTTGATTTTAGTATAAGCTTATATCGTTACACAATATAATTTAAATATCATAAAGAAAAAAAGCTCTAAATAAAGAACTATAATTTAGACTTAGCAATGGAAAGAAAAGGATACCACATACATGTTGGAAGATAAACTGAAGGATAGATTATTGAATATGGGCTATCAGCGCCTGGAATCAAATTCCAATGGAATCTATCTTTATTACTTTGCCGAAGCGGCAGAATTAAAAATTATATCTGTTTTTCATACCGAAAATGGGAATGAGCTGACAGCTATTCAGTATGAACATATCTTGGATCAGATGAAAGAAAATTTCGAAAGATCATTTCCGCATAAAATAAAGCTATTAAGTCTTATACTTACCCGTTATCCGGACAGGGTAAAACAACTATGCTCGGCTACCGGAAAGGACAGCCATTGGATACTTGATCTAAGTACAAATCGATTGATGATATATGAAATGCAGGAAGATAATTATGCTGGAATCAGGAAGATGATAGAGCAGCTTCTGATGGAGGAGGAGCCACAATTACAGCCCAACAAAGCGACAGGAAATATCCCTTTTACATGGTTTAATACCGTATTAATCATCATTAATTTATTGGCATTTATTATAACGAAGTATACAGGAGTCTTTGGCGGTGATTTGAAATCATTTTATCAAGGCAGCCTCAACTGGTATTTTGTATTTAAAGACAATCAATATTACCGCTTAATTACTTCCATGTTTATGCATGCCGACTGGAGTCATCTACTGAACAATATGTTTGTCATGCTCTTTCTCGGAGCAACCCTGGAACGGGCTCTCGGTAGATTAAAATATCTTTTTATCTATTTTGGTGCGGGAATTCTTGCAGGGATAACATCAATCAGTTATAATATGTGGAGGGAAAATTCGATTTTTGATGCTCGAAATTCTGTTATGGCAATTGGGGCATCAGGTGCAATCTTCGGATTAGTAGGTGCTCTTCTTTATATTGTTGTTATCAATAGGGGACGTCTGGAGGAGATAAGTACTAGACAGATCATAATATTCATTATATTAAGTCTTTATGGTGGGATTGCAAATGTTCAGATTGATCAGGCGGCTCACATCGGAGGCTTTCTATCGGGAATAATATTAGCACTGATTATATATCGAAGACCACACAGGTACGCACCGGATATTGGGATATAAAATAAATTTTATTATGAAAACTTTTATAAATATGTGCCGAGTGAAGCGAGTGTATGTCCTTTCAGAGGTTGTCTAATTCTCATGCACCGTTTTCATTATATGTAATGTTTTGGTAAATAGGCGTGAGAATTTGGCACCTAAATTAGGATAAAAGTATGATAGATACATAGCAGGAGGAGAGGTTATCGAATGAAAATTAATATCTACTATGGCGGCAGGGGATTAATTGAGGACCCAACGCTCTATGTTATGAGTAAATTTACTGAGGTATTGGAAGAACTTCGCGTACAAGTGACAAGATACAATCTCTATGAGGATATCAAAGGAATATCAATGCTGCCAAAGACTCTAAAGGAAGTAGATGGTGTAATTCTTGCAACAACTGTGGAGTGGATGGGAATCGGTGGTCTGATGCAGCAGTTTTTGGATGCCTGCTGGCTTTATGGAGATAAGGAAAAGCTTAGTAAGCTATACATGTTTCCAATTGTTACTGCCAACTCCTATGGTGAGAGAGATGCAGAATTGACATTAATAAAGGCATGGGAGTTACTTGGTGGTATTCCGGGTAACGGAATCAGTGCATATGTAGACGATCATGTAGATTTTGAGACGAATCCGGATTATGCTGTGATTATTGAAAAGAGAGCAGAATCCTTTTACCGGACCATCCATCAGAAGACGAAGATGCTCCCAACCAGCAATATGGCAATCAAGCAGAATGTGATAAGAAGCAGCTCCATCGTGCTGACTCCGCAGGAAAGTGAACAGCTTTCCATGTATGTATCTGATGATACCTATGTAAAGAAGCAGAAGGAGGATATTGAGGAACTGACATTGCTCTTTAAGGAAATGCTTGATAAAAATCCTGAGCAGGATGATGATTTTGTTAAAAATCTTAAAGAGAACTTCCATCCGCTGGATGATTTTATAGCCTCATATTCTATTCAGCTATCTGATGTTAATAAAACTCTTATTATTGATATAAATAACAAACACCTCAAATGCTATTATGGGGAAAAACCAGAAGTAGATGTAATTGCTAAAACAACACGTGCAGTGATGAATAAACTGGTTCTTGGCCGTGTCACATTTCAAGGCGCATTTATGTCCGGCGAACTAACTGCCAAAGGTAATTTTAAAACACTCAGAAGCTTTGATCAGATATTCCAGTTTAACATCCTATAAGGGAAGCTGAACAGTAAAGGTGGTCAGGCTCTCGTCAGAACTTACAGAGACATTACCATAATGAAGATCGATAACCTTCTTCACTATGGCAAGCCCCACACCTGTACCGCCGTTTTTATAGGTGACAAAGGGTATGAAAATTTCCTTTAAAATTTCTTCTGGAATCATTTGACCATTATCACTGATTTCAACTGACAGCTTCGCGGGTGCAGAAGGTACTTCAGGGAGATATTTTAGAGATATATGTATGAAATTACCTTCGGAGGTTGCTTCTAAAGCATTTTTTATCAAATTTCCAAACACCTGCTTGATTTTTATTGAGTCGCAGGAATAAGAAGTAAAATATTGTTCGCTACCCGGTTCGAGAATTAAGGATAATTCTTTGTGTTCTGATGACACCCGAGGCATAAAGCTGTCCACGACATTTTGAATTAAGGAGAGTAAATTGATACTTTCCTTATGTAGATAATTGCAGGTATTTAACAAAGAAGCGTCTGACATAATATGATCCATGTCCTCCATTAATTGCGGTAATTGATCCCAATACTTATAGGCACTGACCTCTGGATGCTTCTGCTCTATATATTGCAGGGTGCCCTTCAGCAGACTAAGAGGATTACGCAGCTCATGGACAAACATAGAGGTAGTCTTCTTATGATCGTCAATCATTGTTTTAATGAAGGCTTCAAATTCTGGGTTGGTTTTAATTGTAACAGCGAGTGAATCATTATTTACTTTGGATGACATTATTTTAACCCCCTAAGCATTAAGCGGCTACACTGGAATTAAAAAGGTGTTTTAGCCTAATGATAAATTATCAAATATTCGACACATAAATATTATCAAATATTGGAAAAATTTGCAATGAAAATATTGCTATAATAGGAGGCTTTTTACAATGAGTGACTGTATTTTTTGTAGAATTATAGCTGGAGAGATTCCTTCGGCAACAGTGTTTGAGGATGAGGATTTTAAAGCAATCATGGATATTGCTCCCGCAGCAAAAGGGCATATAATTATTTTGTCGAAGAAACATTATGCAAATCTGTACGAGTTAGAGGATTCGGTTGCTTCTAAGGCTCTCATTGTAGCACGTAGGATAGCTCAGGCAATGAAAGAAGAGTTAAAATGTGATGGTATTAATATATTACAGAACAACGGAGAGGCAGCAGGACAGACGGTTTTTCATTTCCATATTCATGTAATACCGAGATACAATGATGACCATGTCATTGTACCTTGGACGAATCAAAAATATGAAGACGGAGAAGCTGCAGCCATAGCCGCAGCAATTGCAGCAAGAGTATCATAAAGAGCTGGATTTGTTATCATTAGGTTATAGTATACTTATTATAACTTTAATACATTCCTGTCAGTGATCTACTAATAATATGTTAAAAAATTAGCACAACGTTCTGAGATCAAAAGTCACAGAACGTTGTACTTTTTATATAAAGTATATAGATATTTTCTCAATATCAGCTAGAATTATTTGGTTATTTCTTTAATCAACTGAACAATCGTTTCTATGGAGTTATTTAAAGAACTCTGATTCATTGCATCGATATATTCCTGCTTTGCTTCCAAAACAGTACGTATGGATTCTAAGAGATGGCTTATACTTAAGTCCTCCTCTTTAAGTACAAAAGAATATCCCTGATGCTCAAAGGATTCAGCATTCAATATCTGATCGCCGCGGCTGGCTGCAGCAGATAGAGGGATCAATATGTTAGGCTTACGCAGTGCAAGTATTTCGCAAATGGCATTGGCACCGGCTCTGGAAATTATAAGATCGGCAGCCGCCATCAGATCACTTAACTCTGCTTTAATATATTCATATTGAGCATATCCTACAGTATCATTAAAACGCTCATCGAGATTTCCTTTACCACAGAGATGAATCACTTGGTATTCTCTTAGCAAGGTTGGTAGCATTCCCCGAATTACATCATTAATTACTTTGGAACCGGTACTTCCGCCAATAATCAGAATAACAGGCTTATTTGCAGAGAAACCACAGAAATCAAGTCCTTTAATTTTGTTTCCGGAAAATAATTCTTTACGAATTGGAGTTCCAGTAAGTACAGCCTTCTCAGCAGGAAGGAATTTAACAGTTTCGGGAAAGTTTGCGCAAACCTTTGTAGCAGAAGGAATGGCTAGCTTATTCGCCAGCCCCGGTGTCATATCGGATTCATGAATGATAACCGGAATTTTATGCTTTTTGGCGGCCATGACGACAGGTACAGTTACAAAACCGCCTTTGGAAAATACAATATCGGGCTTTAGTCGCTTCAGAAGTTTTTTGGCCTCAAAATAACCCTTCATTACCTTAAAGGGATCAGAAAAGTTCTTGGGATCAAAATATCTTCTCAATTTACCGGAGGAGATTCCGTGGTACGGTATATTATATTCTTCAATCAGTTTTTTCTCAATTCCATTATAAGAACCGATATATTGGATATCGTATCCTTCCTTTTGTAACTCCGGCAATAAGGCGATACAAGGAGTTACATGGCCAGCAGTACCGCCTCCAGTTAATATAATTCGTTTCATGCGTTTGCCCTCCAAGTTTTTAAAGCTTTTGCTAATTGATCAGGGCAGGAGGTGGGCTTAAAACCGCAAGTGGTTCCTTCCAATAATGCGATTACATCATCTACCTTCATTCCTACAAGCAATTTTGAAAGACCGCTTGCATTTCCGGAACATCCCCCGAGAAATTGAACCTTCTTTATGGTATTTGTATTTTCATCTATTTCAAAATTGATTTCACGGCTGCATACGCCCGAAGTTTTATATTTCATGGTAAACCCTTTCTTTTACGTATGTTCTATTCTTAATGTATGTGTATCCTCGTGAGAAGGGCACTCATAATTGAATACATTGTATCTCACAGTAAAATTTTTTGCAATGGCTTAATTTAATTTGTAACAGTTTAGCCTAGCTAGAAATCATCCAGCAGAATCTCTGGCTATGCTGAACTACTATTTTAATTTTACTTTACTTGCACATTACTGTATAATATTAGAACAAGTTTACGTAGCAAAATATTTACAATGTATAGCAAAATAAACAAATGATATTATAGCGGATTGCAGGTAATAAATAGACGAATTTTATGTTGGTTACTAACTAAATCTTAAAAGAATTAAAAGAGGTATGCATGGATAAATTATTTATTCGGGGGATAAAAATAGACTGGAACGGAGTTGATGTGGATAACTACATCAGAAAAATTCCTGCAATCAAATCTATTGATAAACTGGATTTTCATAGTAATATTACATTTTTTGTAGGGAAAATGGTACAGGAAAATCAACCCTGATAGAAAGTATTGCAGTAGCTTATGGTTTTAATCCGGAAGGAGGAAATAGAAATTTTAATTTTTCCTCTGTTGATACCCATTCCGAATTACATAAAGCTATTACATTAGTGAAGGGCACAAATAGACCAAAGGGTAATTTCTTTCTCAGAGCAGAAAGCTTCTATAATGTTGCCAGCAAAGCGGAAGATTATAGGGACGGAGATGATTATGATAAATATTATAGTAGCTATGGTGGAAAATCACTGCATGAACAGTCACACGGAGAAAGCTTTCTTGCATTAATCCAAAATCGCTTCAGTGCACAGGGCATTTATATTCTGGATGAGCCGGAGGCTGCATTATCTCCGCAAAGACAGTTAACTTTATTGATGCTTATCCATAATCTTGCAAAGCAGGGAACGCAGTTTATTATTGCAAGCCATTCCCCTATTTTACTTGGAACTCCCGCAGCAGCTATATTATCTTTTGATAATGGAGAAATTAATGAAATCAAATATAAAGAAACTGAAAGCTATAAGATAACAGAATTGTTCATTAATAATAAAGAGCTTTTATTAAATAACTTATTAAAGGAATAGCAGGAGAAAAGGATGCTTTCAATATGTTTATGTTCAGTATATTTGGTTGGAATTGCGGAGGCTGAATCTCCGTTTAAAAATGAAGAGCGTCAGCTTTGATTTCAAAACGATGAATATTTTGAATTTATTTTAATCTGGGTAAAACTTTAATGATTTGTTAGGAGGAGTTTGTATGAGGCGGGGAATTATTTTGGTATTTTTATTCTTATTGTTGCTTTTGGGATGCAGTTTTGATGGTTTAGCAAATCAGAATAAAGCAATAGTGATTGAGAAAGACGATAATATTCAATTCGATCAATCGGTAACAGCGTCTATTTTAGTAAAAAGTAATACTGAGAGTGATGGGATAAGCATTACTGATTTAGATTTTATTAAAGATATTTCCGGTAAACTGTCTACTTTTAAGTCCTATGAAATAAAGGGTGGTTATATACCGGAATATCAATATTCTCTTACCTTTTATGATACTGCGGGGAAGGAACTGACAACAATAAATGTTTATGATAATTTCATAATATCCTGCAATGGAAAGTTTTATTATGATCAGGCAGAGCAATTGTATATCTGGCCTATTCGAAAAGCGTATCTGGAGAAAGCAAAATCAACTTATTCCCGTGGCTTATCGTCTTTTCATATTAACGGAAAAGAATACGATATGAGGAAACTGGATTCTCGTATTACCTCCATAACAAAGGATACTTGGCTTGGAGACGCTGATTGGCCGGAACCGTCGCTTATATTGGAATGTTATATCAGCCCGGATGTAAAATATTGTGCAGTTTTTGATGTGGAAAAGATGGACTTTGTTTTTAAAGGCAGCGGAACTACTTTTATCTATAAGAATGATTCGACTGCCAGTCTGATTTACGTACAAAAGGATAAAGTATATAACTATTTTGGGGATATCCTATATCAGAATAAGAATAATGATTATTATATTAGTAAAATCAAATACGATAAGGGAGCCGATAATGACACGGTGTCAGTCACACTGGCAAATAAGAAGGGAAAGAAACAGATTAATACTACTTGTATAAACTACCGTTATAAAAAGGGTGCTAGTTCAGAATTTGATTCTGTAAGCAGTTCTGATTCAACACAATTAGCAGAATTTAACGCAGATCTTACCCATGATGGCGGTAAGGATAAACTTAATATATATAAAACAAAGGAAGCAGGAGATCTGGCATTTCTGGAATTAACAGATTCAAAAGGAAAGACGACCCGGTTGGAATATGCACATACCTCCCATGCAGGATGGAATTCCGTTTATCTTTGTAAAATAAAACAAAAAGAGTATCTTCTCGTGTTTAATCCCCACGAGTGTACTGGTCAAGCAGACTTTATGTATGTAGTTTATTCTATTACCAGTCAAGGTACAATGGAGATCATTGATAGTAATTCATACTCTTTTTCTGAGAAAAAAGGTACAACAAATTCGTTCAACGAGAAAAAATTCAGGACTTTTGCAAAAAAGGTAAATGCTTATCTGAAAAACAGTTATCTCCTTATGAGCACGGAGAATGGGGAACTAAAGTATAGTACAAAAGATAATTGTTTAGCCGCTTCGGATCAATATAAGACAGAAAAGTGGTTAAAGGAAATAGAAAAAGGATTATATTAAGTTAGACAGATTCCGACTAATGCTGAGGAACATATATAGATAATCAATTCATGTAAATTGGAGGCATAACTATGCAGAAATCAGTAGATATATTATTGATAGGATTATGTCTTAGCGTAGTATACAGAATTATTTTCTTAACCTAACCCAAGGGATATGTCTTGGTTTATTATTTGGTCTGGAACTTGGCATATATAAAAAATTAAATAAAAAGATAGAACAACATTTGTATTTATACAGTAATTAGGATAGAATTAATTCAGAATTACAGTCGGATAGCAGGAGGAAAAGAAATGAACAAAATAGGAATCATCGGAGCGATGGATGAGGAAGTGAATATATTAAAAAGCCGGATGAAGGATGCAGTTGTGAAAAATATAGCATCCATGGAATTTTGTGAAGGGACACTAAACGGTAAGAATGCCGTGGTGGTGCGCTGTGGTATCGGTAAGGTGAATGCAGCTGTCTGTACTCAGATTTTAGCTGATCTGTATCAGGTTAGTGCTGTTATTAATACTGGTGTTGCGGGCTCTTTACGAAATGAAATTGATATAGCAGATATCGTTCTTTCAACCGATACCCTACAGCATGATATGGACGCAACCGGTTTCGGATATGAACCGGGAGTGATTCCTAGAATGGATAGCTCCATTTTTCAGGCGGATGAGAAATTGATGAACCTAGCGAAAGAGGTGTGTACCAAGGTGATCCCTGAAGTAGGTGTTCATACCGGAAGAATCGTGAGCGGAGATCAGTTTATCTCGGATAGCAGCAAAAAACAGTGGCTTGTTGATCAATTTGAAGGCTACTGTACGGAGATGGAGGGTGCCTCAATTGCACATACAGCTTACCTGAATCAGATTCCATTTTTGATTATCAGAGCAATATCTGATAAGGCGGATCATAGTGCAGAGATGACTTATTCGGAGTTTGAAGAAATAGCAATCGGACATACCGTTAAACTTTTAGAAGGGCTGCTAGAAAGACTATAAGATGAAATTAATATGGGGCTGTCGCACATAATTCGAGTTGATTTCAAGGTAAGAGATTCAAACACTTGAAATTAATACAAACGATTATTGTGCGGCAGCCCCTATTTTTATAGAACCTTTTTTATTTAAGAAGGAAATTGATAGACCAAGGTAAACTATAAAGATGGTATATATCACCTCAGTAATAGTATTGAGGTGAAAATCAAGGTCAAAGGCAAGCTTACTTCTTTATCAACTTTTTAATATATGGCATTATCTTATGGTAAAAAGCTTCTAGAAACTCAGAAAATTTAAAAAACCTGCCAATATGACTCATAATTGCATAAACAATAGCCCCAATGACTAAGCAATAGAATACGATTATTAAGGCACCCCAGATGGACATCATATACTTATTCCTCCTCCACGATATAATAGAAAATATCACATATCTTAATTTTAACAATAAATATTGAGAAATACAATTTAGTTAAGTATTTTTGTATAAAAAACATGGTAATTACTTGGCAATTCGCACATTGAACATAATATGATAAATAAAGTATAATACAGTAAGGGAGTATTAAAACTAACTAAGAAAGGGTTATGGAATGGAAAATCAAAATAAAGTTAAAACAATTGTCAGCAATATGGAACGTGTTATCGTTGGTAAACGGGAAGTAATTGAATATACCCTAATTACCTTACTTGCAGGTGGGCATTTACTCCTTGAGGATGTACCGGGTGTTGGAAAGACTACCCTTGCGAAAACACTTGCCCAGACGATTGACTGTGGCTTTACAAGAATTCAATTTACGCCCGATACACTTCCGGGAGATGTGACCGGGTTATCCATTTATAATATGCAGACCGGTAAATTCGAGTATACCAAGGGTGCGATTATGAATCATATTGTACTGGCGGATGAGATAAACCGAACCTCGCCCAAGACCCAGGCAAGCTTACTGGAAGCGATGGAGGAAAGACAGGTTACGGTGGATGGAGTTACCTATCCCTTAGAAAGACCTTTTATGGTTATTGCTACGCAAAATCCAATCGATTATCTTGGTACGTATAATCTTCCGGAAGCACAGCTGGATCGTTTTATGATGAAGATATCCATCGGTTATCCTAAGGAGAGCGATGAAAAAATTCTGGCGGACCGATTCTTGAGTCATAAGCTCTCAAAAATCTATGAGCCAGTCGTTGATGGTGAAACGATCCTTCAGATGCAGAAGGAAGTGGAAGAGGTTAAGATAAGCCAAGAGCTTGTTAATTATACGACAAAACTGATACAGGAGACTAGAAAAGATAAGAACATCCAGCTTGGAGCAAGCCCCAGAGCTACCCTTGCGCTTCTTCGGGCAGGACAAGCACAGGCATACATATCAGGCAGGAAATATTGTATACCGGATGATATTATGAGACTGGTTAACCCGGTTATTTCCCATCGTATCATATTGTCGTCCGAAGCCAGGATATCCCAGACGAAAGTCGATGGCATATTAAAACACATTATTGCTAAGATCCCCGTACCGGTTCTTTCTTAGCGGATTGGACTATGCTATGAAAATAAACCGATTGATATACCTAGTACTTATGATTGGAAGTGGTGTTTTTGCATCCTATTATGGAGGCAATATTTCTTATGCCTTATTTTATCTTTCAATTTTGATTCCAATCATTTCTTTTTTATATACCATATATGTATACAGTCGCTTCAAGATATATCAGTCTATGGGCAGCAATCGAATTGTCAAAGGGGACTGGACGCAATATACTATGGTTATTACCAATGAGGATTACATAACCTTTCGTAATATTAAGGTTAATTTCTTAAGCGATAAATCTTCGATAGAGGCAGCTGATAGAATTATTGAATACAGTCTAATTCCCAGCGAAAGCGACGGACTGGAGACCAGGATAAAATGTAATTACCGGGGTGAGTATGTTGTTGGTGTGGATTCGGTTGAGATTACGGATTTCCTTTATCTATTTCAGATTACTTATCCGTTAAAAACAAGGCTTAGGGTACTTGTATTACCTAGAATAGTTCAGTTAGAGCGTCTTTCGATCGCATTGAAAGAGCATGATGAAAAAAATCCTCTTTCCTCTAGTAATATGGTTGAAGAATCCCTGGATACTGAAATAAGAAAATACTTTCCCGGAGATGAGGGGAAGAGAATTCATTGGAAGGCTTCCGCTCGAATGCATGAGTTGATCAGCAGAAAATATCAATACATACCTAAGGCAGAAATAGCAATTTTTATGGATTTGGCTAAAATTAATGAGGATGAACTTAAGGTAATAAAAGCAGAAGATAAAATTATTGAAAGCGTACTTGCAATTACAAATTATTATACTCTTAGAAGAATAAAGTCATCAATCACCTACGATATGAATGGAAAGAAGCTGGTTACGATTACTTCGAAATCAGATTTTAATGCATTTTATAAAGATTGTGCTAAGATCTATTTTAAATCGGATATACCTGTTCATATATTGCTTCAAGATGGAATGCAAAATGGGAGAGAAGATTTATATCTTATTGTAGTAACACACAGCTTGACGAAGGAGCTTTATTTAACCCTGGTTCAGGCTGTTTCAAATGGTCATCCTGTCAGTGTACTATTCATCAGTGATGATGTATCGGAGGATACCACGAGAATTGTGGATGGTATGAAGCAAACGGGTGTGAGGATAATCCAGATTATGTCAGAGGATGAGATAAGCAGTGTTCTCTCCGATGGAGGAGAGGGGGGATCTTCGTGCTAAAGGATAGGGAAAAACTGTATCAATTATATCATGTTATATTAAGTGCAGCATTAACATGGGCTTTTGCGCTGGTTCTCAATCAGTATTTTATATTGAGGGTACCATTTTTTGTAACTGCTTCCTTTTCACTAGCTTTAATCCTCCTGTTGTATGTGTTTGATCTGACAAAGAAGAATGTTATCTGTTATATTATAGTATTTTGTATCATACTTCTTCTGGCACTGATCTTCTGGTTGATAAAGTTTAATCCGTTTAAATGGATCTTAAATTTCACAAGCTGGTGTAGGGTTTATAACGGCACCGAGGAGCTTTACTCATTAAAATATGCCGTATTCGCTGTATTTATTGCTTCACTGGCAGGAGCGATTATTCTTTATCTGTTGATGAAGAATGAAATGTCTAAGTTAATTATAGCCAGTATCATACTGGTTGCGCTTGTCGTTCTCTGTATCAGTAAGGTTAATGTCAGTAAGGCAGTGGTAGGTATCAGTATATTTTATATCATGACCATAGTAATTGAGCTCTATGGTAATATTTACAATAAAAAGGCAGGTAGAAAGAATAAGAAGGAAGGAATGCTTTACCTGGCTCCTGTTTGCCTTCTGCTCTGTGTGTTAGCAACCGGTCTGCCGTCACACCAATATCCAATCAAGTGGACTATTGTCAAGAAGACTTATCATGGTATTCTGAATCAAATTGAGACATGGAAGACAGATTTCGATTATTATTTTGGTAGTGGTGAGATGGAATTCTTTATGACTTCTTCCGGCTATTCAGATGATAACGGTAACCTAGATAAGGGGGGGAGGTTAGTAAAGGATAATAATGAAGCGCTTAAGGTATCGGGACTTAAATATAAGGATTCTGTCTACCTAGCTGGTTCGATTGCAGATATCTATACCGGAAGCAGCTGGAAGAAGAGTAAGAAGGATTATCTAAGCAATGAAAAGGATTATTTTCTGGACTATACGGAATTGGCACTGGCTCTTTCGAGGCAAAATCGTGTATTGTTGAAGAATAGTCAATTAGTGAAAACGAAGGATATCGTAATTAATTATAACAATATTAAGACGAAGACGCTGTTTTACCCGCTAAAAACCAGTAATTTAAATATATATTCTTCCGATAAAAAACTTTCAGAGGATAAACCGCAGATCACTTTTAATAGGGCTCGTGGAAAGGGAACCTCTTACCAGAGTACATATTTTGAAATGAATTTGAAGGATAAGGCATTTCAGAATATGTTAAAGGAATCAGACACATTTTCCTATGACAAGGCACCTGTGAGAAATATGGAGACTGAGGAATGGGTGCAAGAGATACTTCTATATAGTGATAAAGTTGATAACCTTATGGCAAGAAATGATATCTATGAGGTGCTGGCAAAAAGGAGTGAATTGATAGAATCCCGATATACAGAACTACCCAAAGAGCTGCCGGACAGGGTAAGACAGCTTGCTTATAATATTACAGCAGGATATAACAATACTTATGATAAGCTTAAGGCAATCGAAGCATACCTGATCAATTATACCTATACCCTCGAGCCGGGAAAGGTACCAAAGGGAAGAGACTTTGTAGACTATTTTCTGTTTGATAATAAAAAAGGCTATTGTACCTCCTATGCCACTGCAATGGCAGTATTAGGAAGATGCATTGGAGTACCTATGAGATATGTAGAGGGGTTTGTAGTCAGATGCGACAAAAACGAATGGAATTATCAAACTCCTGTGAAAAATAGTGATGCTCATGCCTGGGCAGAAGCCTATCTGGAAGGAATAGGATGGATACCGTTTGAAGCAACAGCGCCATTCTATGATACCCGTTATACCAAGTGGGCACCGTTAACGAAACAGGATACAAATGAAAATTCTGAATCAGGTACGTCAGATGATTACTCATACTATCAGAGAATGTATCAAAATAATCAGATGGATCAGATGAATTCTTTAAAAGAGGATCAGAAGGATAAGATTAAAGCAAGGAAGCATTATGCAAACGAGATCCTTGGAGGGCTTGCTATCATTTTTATTGTATCAGGCTGTCTCATCATTAGTATATTTATTTATTATTATATACTAAAGCATCAATATAAAAAGGTGTTTCAAACTGCCAGTAACAGCGGTAAAACGTATATGCTATTCTTACGGGTATTGAAGCTTTTGCAACGTGAGGGCTTTTCTCTTGGGCAGCAGGAAACCATACTGATGCTTTCGAAAAGAGTCAAGAACTTATATGAATACAAAAATGTTACCTTCATCAAAGTGGCAGAGATTTTTATGCTTTACCGATATGGAGAGGAAGAGATATCGAAAGAGGACTTTAGTAAGGTGGAAACCTTTTATCTGGGTCTTTCTGCGAAGCAGAAAGGGGAAATGAGTCGGTTTAAGGCATGGCTAAATGACTTTACATTCCTTATTCAGGCAGACTGGAAAGGGAAACGCCAGAATAATAATGCTTAAGAATATCAGTATAGTCGGAACCTTCTTCGGCCATGGCATTTGCACCGTATTGGCTTAGTCCGACGCCGTGACCCGAACCATTACAGATGATGCGTGCTTTTTTCTCATATTCCTCAATATAAAAATGATTTGACGAAAGTCCTACAACCTTGGCAAATTCTTCACCGGCAACGGTTTTTTTGCCAAGGTTGATTTTTAATACATAGCCGGTACTATCTCTGGAGGTTACTTTTACCTCATCAAAGAATTTATCTTTGGATAAACTGATATCCTTATCGTATTTACCAAGCAGGGATATCAGATCATCAACCTCGAACTCTTGAATATGTAGATAATCAGTGGAGGTAACATCCTGCTTACTGGAAACACTGGTTAAATAGGGAACATCAACACCCCAGGCCTCTGAGGCATTTCTGGTATAACCGGAACCCGTATTAAAAAATACAGGAAGAATCAATTCATCTTCATAAACCAGAACCTTATCCCTAGTGTCATTCACTGCACTTTCAAGCTTGGTATAATTCTTGCTGTAGTCACCCTTGCCCCAAAATTGTTCTAAGGAATCATGACTAAGATAGGAAAGACCAAGCTCAGAGGTGGTAAAGGTGGTTTTATCAGGGTCGTCCTTCTCCAGCAGAGCAACGTTGTATAAAGCATAAGTTCGTGCAATCACAGCCTGTGCTTTTAAGGCTTCCATTTCATATCCGGCCGGCATATTCGCGGCAACAACTCCAATCAGATAATCATCAAAATTTATTTCATCCTTATTGCCATTTACTTCGTAATATATGGAAAAATTCATTGCCTCCGTTGATTTATTATTATCCTTTTCCACAAACAGCAGGGTCAGAATAAAAGGAAGCAGAAGGACTATAACACAGATAATCAGGGTTTTTAAAAGAACTTTTTTCATAAATCCCTCCTTTTCTGAGCATACATTTTGAGTAAATAATAGTGCCGTAGGTTAAGATGGCACTCTCAAAACAAGTGGCAGGAAGTTACCGGGTATACACTCACGGTATTATTACATTATATTATTCTGCCGCGGGATTATGAATTATTAAAAGAATCTTCAAAGTAAAAGTGTAAAGCTATGCTTGATAAAATAAAAATATCATAAATGATGACTTCTTCATAAATTGAGATGCTGATTTTACCAAGCATTATCGAAAGTTATAAAAAAGATACATTTTAGAAATTGATTTAAGGATTATTTAATAATTCCCCTGTTACAATCAAACCATAGTAAAGGAAAGGGGTTTACATATGTACTTTAGAATACTCTCGAAGGATCTGAAACGGAAAAAGACCATGAATATAATTCTATTGATTTTTATTATTCTTGCGTCAACCTTTATTGCAAGCAGTACAAATAACCTGCTTGTCATATCGAATGCAATGGACAGTTATCTACAAAAAGCAGAATTAAGTGATTATTTGTTCATCGCATTGAAAGATGAGAGAAATGACAAAGAAATTGTGGATTTTCTGAATAATAACAAATACGTGAAAGATTGGTCAGTGGACGAAAACGTAAATTTAGCAAGTAATGATATCAAACTTTCTAACGGCAAAAATATTAATATGGCGGGTGCGGCTTTTATCAACAGCTACCATGTTAAGCAGCAGAAATTTTTTGACAGCGATAATAAGGAGATTACCAATATAAATGATGGGGAGATCTATGTGCCGATTAAATTACTGACTGACAATAATCTGCATTCGGGTGATGTGATTACCATAAAAAGCGGAAATTATAGAAAAAATTTTACAATCAAGGGTAATTGTAAGGATGCTTTCTTAGGATCAAGCATGATGGGTTCGGCTAGATTTATTGTCAATGATAATGATTTTAAACAGCTGAAATCCAATACTGACTTTGAAATGGGAGCAATCTATTCGGTTAATTCGGATCACTTAAAAGCATTTGAGAAAGAATTCAATAATATGGGATTTGTTATTATTTTAGCCTGTGATAAGCAGCTGATTTCATTTTCTTATATTATGGATATGATGATTGCAGGATTTCTTCTGGTGGTTAGTGCCTGTTTGATTGTGATATCCCTTTTAATACTTCGTTTTACAATCGTATTTACTCTTAAGGAAGAATTTAGAGAAATTGGAATAATGAAAGCAATCGGAATAAAAGTAAGAAAAATTCGGGGACTGTATATTATTAAGTATCTGGCGATATCAACAATTGGTGTGGTAATCGGTTATTTATGCAGTATACCGTTCGGCAATATGTTTCTTAGGCAAGTTTCAAAAAATATCATCCTATCGGACAGTGTTACTGGTCGTAGCATAAGCCTTTTATGTTCGGTTCTGATTATTGCGATTGTAATTCTCTTCTGTTACTTATGTACAAGGCAAGTAAATAAGTTCTCGCCAATCGATGCAATTAGAAATGGCTCGGATGGAGAACGCTTTAAGAGAAAAGGTATACTAAATCTAAATAAAAGCCGATTATCCGCAACCTTATTTATGGCAGTGAATGATATTGTTAGCGGATTGAGAAAATACAGTATACTGATTATAACCTTTACCATTGGTATCATTCTCATCATTGATCTTACTAATTCAATTAACACGTTGAAGAGTGACAAACTGGTCAAATGGTTTGGTATGGTGGAAAGCGATGTATATTTAAGAGATGTAAATAATTTTAAGGAGTTCCGAGAAAACGGACCGGAGTTCTTTAATAATAAGCTTGAGGATATTGAGGACACTCTGCAGGAAAATGGTATGCCTGTATCAGCCTTCTATGAAACAACATTCAAATTTAAAATATCAAAAAATGAAACCAGTTATTCATCTTTGGGAGAACAGGGTTTTGGGGTGACAGCCGATCAATATTCCTATACAAATGGGCAACCACCGAAATATGCCAACGAGGTTGCACTAACAAAAATAACAGCGGGGCATATTGATGCAAAAATAGGTGATACCGTAAATATTAAAACAGGCGATGCAGAGAAGGAATATATCGTAACAGGCTATTTTCAATCCATGAGTAATCTTGGAGAAGGGATTCGGTTTAGTGAGAAGGAAAAATTAGATAGTTCTCGCATTATTGGAATATCACCAATTCAATTAAAATTTAAGGATCATCCGTCAGCAGCAAAAATAAAAGAGCGATTTAAAGAACTGGAAAAAATATATCCTGGCTACGAAGTTATAACCGGAGGGGAATACATAAGCGATAGCATGGGTGATGTGGCGGGCCAGCTGCAGGGTGTAAAAAATTTAATCATTACTGTTACCATTATGATAAACATACTTGTTGCTGTTCTGATGGAAAAGACCTTTATCACAAAGGAAAAAGGTGAAATCGGAATGCTAAAAAGTATTGGATTTAGTAATTTTGCTATTGTAAAGTGGCAGACAATGCGTATTGGAATTGTTTTATTAATCTCTTCCGTACTAAGTGTAATTTTATCCAATCCGGTAGCCAAAATTTCAACCGAAAAGATATTTGAAATGATGGGAGCCAGCCATATTGAAATGGTTATAAAACCGCTTGAGGTTTATGTAGTGTATCCAGTAATTATATTTGTATTTACAATGGTAGCAAGCATTCTGACTGCATCTAGGATCAGAAGAATTACTGCTCGTGAAACCAATAATATTGAATAGTAGCAATAGGTAGCGTAGTTGAAAAAGGAAGCTATTTTAAATAGTAATCATGCAGATGCCGAAAGGGGCAAGGAGGTATTTATGACAAACGTACTTGAAGTAAAGGATTTATGTAAGACATATATCGTAAATAAAAGACAGAACAATGTCCTTAGAAATATAAGCTTTCATATTGATGAAGGAGAAATGGTCGCTGTAATGGGACCCTCCGGTTCAGGAAAATCAACTCTTTTGTACACTGTTTCAGGCATGGATCGCGTAACAGCCGGAAAGGTAAGCTTCTTTGGAAATGATATTGACAGCCTGAATCCGAAAAAGCTTGCAAATACCAGACTGGATGAAATGGGTTTTATCTTCCAGCAGATGTATATGCTGAAAAATCTTACGGTATTAGATAACATTATCCTTCCTTCCTGCCAGTCGAAGAAACATAATGAGAGCAGGAAAGAAACCGTAAAAAGAGGGCAGGAGCTGATGAGGAAGTTAGGTATTATTGAGATAGCTGATAATGATATTACAGAGGTGTCCGGAGGGCAGCTTCAGCGCGCCTGTATTTGTAGAAGTTTGATTAACAAACCAGGGATGATATTTGCTGATGAGCCTACAGGTGCTCTAAACCGTACCTCCTCCGATGAGGTTATGAGAGAGCTACAGAAAATCAATGAGGAAGGCACAACAATTATGCTTGTAACTCATGATGTAAAGGTTGCAGCCAAGTGTACCCGGGTGATTTACCTTGTTGACGGAAATATAAAAGGAGAGTATCATTTAGACAGATACAGCGATGAAAATACGCTAAAGGAACGTGAACGATCATTAAATAACTGGCTGATGGAGATGGGCTGGTAAGTAATTTGGTTTGATTGTCATAAGTTAGATTTATGTAAAGAGATGAATATGTGTGCATATATATACATATGACTTGCCTTTACATCAAGCGGTAACTTTCTTATTAAGCCTCAGAGATGTAAAATGTTCGCAGCTGCGTACATTTTACTGAGTCTTAAACGAAAGAAAAAGCAACCGCTTTCAGCCGGTCTTCGTCATCTGTATATATATGCACACATATTCTTTGATTAACCTTAATGATAACTTATGACACACAAATCAAATTATACGGTTTTTGACGGATGTGGAGGCTTTATGGCGGATATTCTGATTGTTGAAGATAATTGGGAAATTGGTAATCTGTTGTGTGATTTTCTGAGAGCAGATGGCTATAGTGTTTTTCTTGCGGCGAGTGGTGAAGAAGGGATGAATTACCTAGATAAAGAAGGAACTCGCCTTATCGTACTTGATATTATGCTACCTGGCATGGATGGTTTTGCAGTCTGTCAGAAGATCAGACAGGATAGTAGTATACCGATTATTATAGTCAGCGCAAAGACTGATAAAGAGGATAAACTGAACGGACTTTTATTGGGAGCAGATGATTATATAGAAAAGCCCTATGATATTGATATACTCATTGCAAAGATTAAAGGTATTTTTAAACGCAGATATGAAAGTAACATTGTGATTGATAAAAACCTTAAAATTGATAAATTACAGAGAAAAGTCTACTGCAATGACAAAGAATTGATCACGACCTCAAAGGAATTTGATCTATTACTTTTATTGATGGAAAATAAATCGAAAACTCTGAAGAAAGAATGGCTATTTAATAAAATATGGGGCTTTGACAGCTTCAGTGAACCGCAGACACTAACGGTACATATCAAGTGGCTCAGACAGAAGATAGAAGAAGAACCGAAAAACCCGGTAAGACTTCAGACGGTGTGGGGTGTTGGATATCGCTTCGAGTAAAATGTATGTGAAAATACCAAAGAGGCTGTCGATTTAGATATTTATGAAATAAGGGACTCCTCACAATCTCCAAACAGTGCATTAAGGAGATTGTGCAAAGTCCCTTATTTCACAGAAAGCTATTTTACGACATCTTTATTTATCGTCAGAATGGAGATTTATATGAAAAACTTTAATCGAATTATGATAGAGATCTTCTTTTTTTTGATCGGTATTATTGTTTGTATGAACTTGTTGCTTCACTATTTATTAAGCAGAGAGACTGGTCGAACCTACAGGGTTGAAATTAATCGAATTGAACATGAATTATCAGAGAACGGGATGGATCATATTGATCTTAAGAACTATAGCTGTGTAAAAAAGGTTACCATATTAAATTCTAATACCGATGAAGTTAAATTTTACGAAGGAAATGGCAGCGATTATGCTATTAAAAGAATTAAGGGCAAGTATTACCGTTTTGATTATGAGACACATTTATCTGGGGAATACATATTAATTTATCGTTTGGTTAATGCGGCATTGGGGATTATGGTGGTATTTATATTTGGTATACTATTTTTCATACGCTCTAAGCTGCTAAAACCATTTCATAACATCAGAGAAGTGCCTTATGAACTTTCCAGGGGTAATCTTTCACTCGGATTGAAAGAGAACAAAAACCGTTTTTTTGGCAGGTTCATATGGGGACTTGATTTGCTTCGTGAAAATCTGGAAAATCATAAAACAAAAGAATTAGAGCTTCAAAAGGAGAAGAAAACACTTGTACTTTCTATATCACATGATATCAAAACACCGCTGAGTGCAATTAATCTATATGCAAAGGCGATATCTAAAAATCTTTATGATAGTGATGAGAAGCGAAGGGAAATAGGTAAAAACATAAGTGCTAAGGTTGATGAGATAGAAGGCTTCGTATCGGAGATCATCAAAGCTTCAAGTGAGGATTTTCTCAGCCTTGAGGTTCATAATACAGAATTCTATATTACAGAACTGATAGATAAAATTAAGAATTACTATTTGGAAAAGTTGTCTTTGCTGAAAATAGAATTTCTTGTAGAGCCATATAGCAATTGCTTGATTAAGGGAGATTTCGACAGAGTGGTTGAGGTAGTTCAGAATGTTATGGAAAATGCAATCAAATATGGGGATGGCAGATACATTAACATAACATTTTCCGAGGAAGAGGATTACCGTCTGATTACCATAGCCAATAGTGGATGTTCTCTGCCTGAAATTGAACTACCGCATATTTTTGAAAGTTTTTGGCGCGGCTCAAATGCGGAAAATCACAGCGGAAGCGGACTGGGACTTTATATCTGCCGTCAATTAATGAAAAAAATGGACGGTAGTATATATGCGGCACGGAATGGGGATGAAATGAGTGTTACAATAGTTTTTAAGATGGCATAGCCAGGTACAGAGCAGGTATTTAATAGTACACACAGCTATTCTTCAGTATTTATGCCCAAGAAGCATGGGCGTTAGTATGAATGATAACGGAAGCGCGAAATGTCTATGCTGATATGTTGAGTATAAATAAGTAAATATTATTATTTAAATAAAAAGACTCTCCTGAGGGTGGATAAAAACAGTAAAATATGAAAAAGTTATATAATTATATCTTAAATATCACATTACATAATTGTATAATTGTATAAATAGACAATAAAGCGTTCGGCATCTTTACAAAATAGCAAATAGATGTTAAAATATTGTCGATTTTATAGGCCATCATGACCTTTAAGAAATAAAGGAGGATTTACAAATGTCAAGAAAAAAACAATCTATGGATGGTAATACCGCCGCCGCTCACGTCGCCTATGCATTTACCGATGTAGCTGGTATCTATCCGATCACACCTTCCAGCCCAATGGCCGATTCTGTTGACCAATGGTCCGCTTTAGGTCAGAAAAACATTTTTGGTAACCAGGTCAAAGTTGTTGAGATGCAATCAGAGGCAGGAGCTGCAGGTACTGTTCATGGTTCTCTTGCTGCAGGTGCTCTTACTACAACATTCACAGCTTCTCAGGGTCTTCTTCTGATGATCCCTAATATGTACAAAATCGCCGGTGAACTTCTTCCGAGTGTGTTCCATGTATCCGCTCGTACCGTAAGTTCACATGCATTGAACATCTTTGGCGATCATAGTGATGTATATGCCTGCCGTCAGACAGGTTTTGCTATGTTAGCTGAATCAAATCCTCAGGAAGTAATGGACTTAGCTGCAGTTGCTCATCTTGCTACAATTGAAGGCAAAGTTCCGGTACTTAATTTCTTCGACGGATTCCGTACCTCTCACGAAGTACAGAAAATTGAAGCATGGGATTATGCTGATTTGAAAGAAATGTGCGACATGGATGCAGTTAAAGCATTCCGTGATTATGCTTTAAATCCTGAAAAACCTGCTATGCGTGGTTCTCATGAGAATGGTGATATATTCTTCCAGCATCGTGAGTCATGTAATACTGTTTATGATGCATTTCCGGCTATTGTTGAGAAATATATGGCTAAGGTTAATCAGAAACTTGGTACAGATTATGACTTATTCAATTACTATGGTGCACCGGATGCTGATCGTGTTATTGTGGCAATGGGTTCCATCTGTGACGTAGCAGAAGAAGTAATTGATTATTTAACTGCTGCAGGTGAGAAGGTTGGACTTATCAAAGTTCGTCTTTATCGTCCTTGGGTATCTAACTCACTTCTTAAGGTTCTTCCTAAGACAGCTAAGAAGATTGCCGTACTTGACCGTACAAAAGAGCCTGGCGCATTAGGCGAGCCTCTGTACCTTGATGTTGCAACAACTCTTCGTGAGGCTGGATTAAATGATATTATTCTTACAAACGGACGTTACGGACTTGGTTCCAAGGATACGCCTCCGTCATCCGTATTTGCAGTATATACAGAATTAATGAAGGATGCTCCTAAGACTCGTTTTACACTTGGTATTGTAGATGATGTTACATATTTAAGCTTACCGGAAGTTAAACCTGCTCCGATTACATCTGCAAAAGGTACAGTAGAGTGTAAGTTCTGGGGTCTTGGCGGTGACGGTACTGTTGGTGCTAACAAGAACTCTACTAAGATTATCGGTGACCATACAGAGAAATATATCCAGGCATACTTCCAGTATGACTCCAAGAAGACCGGCGGTGTTACAATCTCCCATCTTCGTTTTGGAGACAAGAAGATTAGAAGCCCTTACTACATCAACCAGGCAGATTTTGTAGCATGTCATAATCCTTCTTATGTTGTTAAAGGTTATAAGATGGTTCAGGATGTTAAACCGGGCGGTATCTTCATGATCAACTGCCAGTGGACAGATGAGGAACTTGATTCTAAGCTGAACGCTGCAGCAAAGAAATACATTGCAGATAATAAGATTCAATTATACACGATTAATGCAATTGATAAGGCAATTGAAATCGGTATGGGTAAACGTACCAACACCATTCTTCAATCTGCATTCTTCAAATTAGCAAATGTTATGCCAATTGATGAAGCAATTAAGTTTATGAAAGAAGCTGCAAAGAAATCCTACGGCAAGAAGGGTGACGCAGTTGTTGAGATGAACTACAAGGCAATTGATGCCGGTGTAGACGCTCTTCACAAAGTAGAGGTTCCTGCATCTTGGACTAATCCGGAAGCAGATGCTCCTACTGCAGATCTTGTAGGACTTCCTCAGACAGTTAAAATGGTTAGAACCTTACTTGAGCCTATTGCTTTAATGGATGGTGACAGCCTTCCAGTATCCGCATTTAAGGATCTTGCAGATGGTCAGTTCGAACTTGGTGCTTCTGCATACGAAAAACGTGGTACAGCAGTATTAGTTCCGGAGTGGGATGCAGCAAAATGTATTCAGTGTAATAACTGTGCATTTGTATGTTCTCATGCTACGATTCGTCCGTTCATGTTAAATGAGGAAGAAGTAAAAGCTGCTCCTTCCCAAATTAAACTTGCAGATACAAAGCCTAAGGCTAGCGAATACAAATTTACAATGAGCGTAACTCCTCTTGACTGTATGGGTTGCGGCGAGTGTATTACGGTATGTCCTGCACCTGGTAAGGCGATCAAGATGGTACCTCAGGAATCACAGGCACATGAGCAGCCGGTATTTGATTACTTAGTTGCTAATGTAGGTAAGAAACCTGGAATGCCTGCAGATACAACCGTGAAAGGCTCTCAGTTCAATCAGCCTCTTCTTGAATTCTCAGGAAGCTGTGCAGGATGTGCTGAAACATCTTATGCTCGTTTAGTAACACAGCTCTTCGGTGAGCAGATGTATATTTCCAATGCTACAGGATGTTCTTCCATCTGGGGTGGTCCTGCTGCAACTTGTCCATATACAGTAAACAAAGACTCCAAACAAGGTCCTGCATGGTCGAACTCATTATTTGAGGATAACGCTGAGCATGGTTTTGGTATGTACCTTGGACAGAA
Organism: Bacillota bacterium; assembly: GCA_023393095.1. Lineage (GTDB taxonomy): Bacteria > Bacillota > Clostridia > Lachnospirales > Lachnospiraceae > Mobilitalea. The sequence continues at coordinate 22,767 of JAEWMT010000013.1, read as the reverse complement.
GGTTCTTCGTGAGCAGGTAATTGCTAAACTTGAGGAGATCGAGGCTTCTGATAAGACATCTGCTGAACTTAAGGCATTAATTGCTAAGTTCCTTGAGACAAAAGATAGCACAAGAGAAAATGCAGCTGACGCAAAAGCATTAGTCGCAGGACTTGAGAAGGCAGCTGCTGCAGGTTGTGATCTTTCCAAAGAAGTTCTTGATAAGAAACAATACCTTGCTAAGAAGTCCGTATGGATCATGGGCGGCGACGGCTGGGCATATGATATCGGCTTCGGTGGTCTTGACCATGTTATCGCTTCCGGCGAGAATGTAAACATCATGGTATTTGATACAGAAATGTACTCAAATACAGGTGGTCAGTTATCCAAGGCTTCCAACATCGGTGAGGTTTGTCAGTTCGCTGCTTCCGGTAAAGATATTGGTAAGAAGAGCCTTGCTGAGATCGCTATGAGCTATGGTTATGTATATGTAGCACAGGTAGCTCTTGGTGCTAACCCTGCACAGACGGTTAAGGTTATCGCTGAAGCAGAAGCTTACAACGGACCTTCCTTAATCATCTGCTATGCTCCTTGTGAACTTCACGGAGTTAAGGGCGGCATGAACCATTGCCAGGACGAAATGAAGTCAGCTGTTAAATCTGGTTACTGGAATCTGTTCTCCTTCAATCCTACTCTTAAGGCAGAAGGAAAGAATCCATTCACATTGACATCCAAGCCAGGCGATGGAACCTACCAAGATTTCCTCAAGAACGAGACACGTTATACCCGTCTTGAGAGAGCATTCCCTGAAAGAGCTGCTAAGCTGTTTAGTGATTCAGAGAAAGCTGCGAAAGAGCGTTACGATCATCTATTAAAATTAGTTGAGCTTTATAAATAATTTTTAGATTAAATATAGGATTAAATAGAGAAAGGGCTACGATTTTATAAATCGTAGCCCTTTCTTAACTCAGTGTAAAAAGAATCAGATCATTGGTTTGAATCTTTTTTATAACCTGCTATAATTACACTATTTCGATTGACTAAATTAATATATAAATTATAATAATGAATAATCACAGATACCAAATTATAAAAGATTAATTTTAATTATTAAAGGAAGTGACAGAATGGAACTAATAAAGTTGCTTGAAATGATAAAGAATAATCCAAAGGCCATCATAACAATTGATAATCCTACCGATGAGATGAAACTGATAGCAATTAAGAAAAATGGCCTGTTGTTAGAATACATAGATAATCCAACCAGAAAGATGCAGGAATTAGCTATAAAAAATAATGCCCGAGCGATTCAATTTATCAATAACCCAACAGAGGATATGATGATAAATGCGATAGAGGATAATTGGATTAACCTCGAGCATATCAAGAATCCAACCGACCATGTAATTCGATTAGCAATTAGTCAAGCCGGTTGGGCAATCAAATATGTCGATAATCCCACTGAGGAATTGCAATTACTAGCGGTGAGAAATAATTATGAATCAATCAAGTTCATCAAGGAACCCTTAGATCGTATCCAAGAAGAAGCAGTACGAATAAGCTATGATGCTTTAAGATTAATCAAAGAGCCGACCCATCATGCAGAACTGATTGCTGTTAAGAAAAATGAAGAAGCATTCAATTTTGTAAATGAGATTGATAAAGATAAAATTCTGAATTTTTTGAAAGTTAATTTTTTAGTGTTGAAATATATAGCCAAAGATATATCGAAGGATGAGTTGGAAGAGGTGCTAAAAGAAGTACTATCTAAGGAAGATGTTGATGAGAAATATGTCAGAGATTTTGTAAATTATAATACGATAGATGATAGTGTCATCAAGCAGATAGACAAGTTAAGTCTGATTTATCGATACGGAAGTAAACAGGCAAAGAAAATTACTGTTGATGAGAAACTGAAGATGAAATAGGAATAGTCATGCTCATAGTCTCATAATGCCTAAGAATAGCCATACAGTACGACGGAGGTAAAAATGAATTTTATAGATACATTAAAGAGTGTGGAGCTGGTACTGGAAACAGGAGAAGTACCTTTAATTGTTGGTGAAAGCGGAATTGGAAAAACAGCTTTAGCCAAGAAGCTTGCAAAGGAAAACGATTGGAGTTTGATTGTTATTGACGGAAATCTCTTGAAGGAAGGTGAAATCGGTGGCCTCCCAACCATAGAGCCTTATGCTGTAGTAAACGACCAAGGAGATAAGGTTGTAAAAAAAACCACGATCTATGCGGTACATAATAAACTAAGGGAACTAGATAAAGAAATTGGGAAGGGAAGAACCGTCCTTTTATTTATCGATGAGATCAATCGTTGTGAACATACCGTGCAGCAGGAACTTATGAACCTGATCTTAAATAGGGAGATTAACGGATATCAGGTTGAGGAAGGGGTAAAAATATTAGCTGCTATGAATCCTTCCGGTAAATATGATTCAGATATTGATTACCAGGTTGTTGATATGGATGCTGCACAGGAGAACCGGTTTGTATGGCTCTACATGGAGCCGGATTATATGCAATGGATCGAATGGGCTATTGCTTCTGGGATTGAGCAAAAGGTAATAGAATTTATCTCGACATTCCCAGAATATTTACAAAAAACGAACGAAGAAGATATCAGTGCAACTCCAAGAAGTTATGAAAGGATCTCTAAGGTTTATAAAATTTATAAGGAGAGAAAAGATACCATACCAAGATCTATATTTTTAAATATATTGAAAGGTAATGTAGGAAAATTAATCGCAGAAGAGCTTATGAGCTTTATGGAAGCAGATTTCAGTCCAATCATAACCTTTGAAGATGTTTTTACAGGTGATTCGTTTCCGGAATCTTTCATAGAAAGAATAAATAAGGAAAGCCATACCAGACTATACATTTCTGCTAAAAATATTCTAAAAAACCTGAAAGCAAAGATAAATAATGATGCTTTTGACAGGAGCTATTACATCAATCGTTTCATTGAACTATTAAAGATATATCCGGTAGATTTAAGGGTGGGAATCATGAAGGATATTAGAAATAGCTATTCTGAAATATACAAAGAGACCATAGAACAGGAAGCTTTTGTCGAATTATACTTTGATTCGTATCTACCAGTAAGGGGATAAAGTATGGACAATTATTATGTCAGCGGAGTAAACGGGCTTCGCAAAAGAGCGAAGGAGATTATAGATAACTATAACCGGGTTAAGAATAAAGATAAGGACTCAATAATAAATATTCCTGAAGACTTTAAAAAAGAATTTTACGCTTTGATTGATAAGGTCAATTTAAACCTCTTGGAAGACAGGGATAATTTCTACGGATATTTTTTGTTTCAGATGTCCAGGGAAATAAGATTTAATATCGGTGGCCCTTCTGCGGTGAATTTTAAGGGAGCCAAATATGTGATCTATTTTAATCCCATTCAGTTTTTAAACCTTAGCATAGATCAAATGGAAACTACGATCAAACATGAGATCCTTCATATCGTGTCCATGCATTTAATAAGAGCAAAGGAATATAAGAATAACTATAGTACATTAGCGGTTAATATGGCAATGGATATTGTCGTAAATAAATTCTTAAATAATCTTCCCTCATATGCTACTACTTTGGAATGGGTGAATTTTAAATTCGCGTTAAAGCTTATGCCCTATGCAGCCTTTGAATATTACGTGGAAGAAATACAGAACGCCCTTGATTCCATGGAAGAGGAAGATGCATCAGGAGAGGATAGTGACAAGAAAGAAAAAATAGAAACGGAGTATAGTATCCGGAAAACCCATGATATATGGGAAGAATCTAATGAGATTGATGAAAAAACATTGCAGGATTTTACGGAGAAGTTCATTAATAACTCCGAAAAAGGTGAAATACCATCTTGTCTGACTGGTATGATAGCAGCACTGAGAAACAGCGGGGGAGAATTGCCTTGGAATCTGTATCTTCAAAAGATAATGGGAACAATAGAAAGTAATAAAAAGAAGACAATCTCAAGAAGAAACAGAAGACAGCCGGAACGACTGGAATTAAGAGGCGAACTCAGAAGTCATAAAGCCCAAATTACGGTTGCACTTGATATCAGCGGGAGCATCAGTGATGGGGAATTCAAACAGGCAATGAAGGAAGTACTTAACATTGTAAAAAACTATAATCATGAAATTACGGTTATTGAATGCGATGATGAAATTAGACGTATCTATAAAGTTAAATCGGAAAAGCATATCAAGGAAAGATATCCTAGAAGAGGAGGCACAAAATTCAATCCGATTTTTGAATATGCGAATAAGAACAGGGTGAATCTTCTGGTATACTTTACGGATGGAAAAGGAGAAGATAAGCTTAAAACAATTCCCAGAGGGTATAAAATACTGTGGGTTATCTCCGGGAGAGGGGATCAGCTATCGTTAAAAGTGCCTTATGGTGCGGTTAAAAAGTTAAAAAAGATTGAGATGGTGGATATTGCATCGGAAGTCAGCGAAGTTGTAAGTAGCGGAAGACAACAGCAGGAAATTATTTAGCTGAAGTAAATTAAGGGGGAGAAATTATGTATTTTATTTATTGTAGACTATTTCAAAAAGTTATGAAGCTTGTATCAAATGTATTGCCGTGGAGAAAACCGCAGCTAATTCAAGGGCAGGAAAGTTTATTAAAGCTTCCAAAACAAATAAAGTTGTGTCATATTGACTGCGTATTGATTGTTACTGATCAAGGTATTATATTGGCCGGTCTATTAACACCGTTATTACAACAAATGAATCAGTCTGGAATTAAATATGTTACATATGATAAGACCGTGCCCAACCCTACAATTAATAATATTGAAGAAGCTCTGAAGCTGTATCATGAGAATAAGTGCAGCGGAATTGTTAGCATTGGCGGTGGAAGCGCCATGGATTGTGCAAAGGGTGTGGCAGCCAGAGTGGCCAGACCCAAGAAATCGATAACGAAGATGAAGGGTCTCCTAAAGGTAAGGAAAAAAACACCGACCCTATTTGCAGTGCCTACAACCTCAGGCACAGGCAGTGAGGCCACTCTGGCAGCTGTAATTGTTGATAGTAATACACATGAGAAATACGCAATGAATGATTTTTCATTAATTCCGTCTTATGCGGTACTGGATCCTTGTATCACTCAGAAGCTTCCTCCTCAGATTACTGCACAGACAGGTATGGATGCTTTAACGCATGCAATTGAGGCATACATCGGCCATAGTAATACAAAAGAAACAAAGAAGCATAGTGAAATGGCTGTTAAACTGATTTTTGAGAATATATTTGAAGCATATTCTAATGGAGATAATCTAATAGCTAGGGAGAACATGCAAAATGCAGCTTACTTAGCAGGACTTGCTTTTACCAGAGCATATGTTGGCAATATTCATTCAATTGCACATACTTTAGGCGGTTTCTATTCCACTCCCCATGGACTGGCAAATGCAGTAATTATGCCATATGTACTCGAATATTACGGCAGCAAGGTTTATAAGCCCTTATCGAAGCTTTCAAAATTGGTTGGGCTCAGTAAAGAGGATGATGATAAAAATAATGCGCAAGTTTTTATCAATGAAATTAAGAACTTAAACAGAAAGATGGGAATCCCGGATAAAATAACAGGGATTGATGTAAAAGACATACCAGTTATGGCAGAGCGGGCTTATAAAGAGGCTAATCCTCTATATCCCGTACCTGTTATTTTAAATAAAACCAAACTTTATTACATATATCAATTGATAAAAGAATGATTTATCAATTGATAATAGAAGTAGTATATTGTTATGACTAGAAATGAGGAAACACTCCCCCTTGATTTTATAATAATCTTGGTATAATATGAGCATGGTACGACCGAATTAGAAATTCAAATAGATATTTCTGATCAGGTTGTTCCAGATAATCAGTATCATCATGTCTATGATTTGCTTATCGGATTGACATAAACATTACTTATAATAATGACTTATATTGGGAGGTTTCGGCATGATAATTGGAGGTATTGAAGCCGGTGGTACGAAGATGGTATGTGCTGTCGGTAATGAAAATGGTGAAATATTTAAGAAGATAACTGTTCCGACGAAAACACCGGAGGAAACGATTCCTGGTATGATCGAATTTTTTAAATCTGAGGGAATTGAGGCACTTGGTATCGGATGTTTTGGTCCGATTGATCTGAATAAGAATTCCGTGACCTATGGTACGATCACGAGTACTCCAAAGCTGGCTTGGCGTAATTATAATATTGTGAAGACCTTCCAGGATGCCTTAAAGGTTCCGATAGGATTTGATACAGATGTGAACGGGGCTGCACTTGGCGAAGTGACCTGGGGAGCAGCAAAAAACTGTGAAGTAGCAGTTTATATAACGATTGGCACTGGAGTGGGAGTGGGCATCTGCATCAACGGCAGTCCTCTTCATGGATTAATTCATCCCGAAGCCGGACATATCCTGGTTAACAGGCACAAGGATGATCACTATAAGGGCTTTTGCCCATACCATAGCAATTGTATGGAGGGTCTGGCAGCAGGACCGGCAATAGAAGGACGTTGGGGTAAGAAAGGACATGAGCTGGCAGAAAGGCCTGAGGTATGGGAAATGGAGGCTTACTACATAGCTCAGGCAATTACGAATTATATTCTTACACTTTCTCCTAATATCATTATTCTCTGGGGAGGAGTTATGCATCAGCCGCAGTTGTTTCCTTTGGTGAGAAGGAACGTAGTTGCTAATCTGAACGGTTATCTGGATGCAGATGTGATAACGAAGAATATCGATCAATATATTGTTGAACCAGCGTTAGGCGATAATCCCGGAATTATGGGTGCGCTGCGTTTGGGATACAGAGCTATCGTAAATCAATAAGATTACCTAATCAGTACACTATTAAGGGTTTCAAATAGTCCGACCGGGATTATTTGGAACCCTTTTTATATGTTGTGCAATTAGTATAGTGAGTGTTATACTATAATAGTATCAATTGTAATTATTTGATATTTTGGATGAATAATTATCTACCTGTTCTGATTTTATAGAAATCATAGGAGACATAATATGAGGAATATTTTTCATAGAAGACTTATTTATAGCATCAAAAGTAAAGTTTTCTTAATCTTTATTTTTCTTGTGGTATTACCAAGTCTTTTGATCATCGGTAATTTCACCCGGAATTATTCTGATTATGTATTGAAAAGTATCATAAAAGAGAAAAAAACCCTGATGAAGGAAATGGATAATAACATGGATTTGCAGTTTTCGAACTATAAAAATGTGTCTATGTCATTATATTATAATGCCCTAACAAAATCGTACATTGACAGGAAGGATTATAATAGACCGGATGAATATATACCTATCTTTCTGTCCAGCATTGTCAATTCAGAAAAATATGTTTCGGCTGCAGTATTGGAGATTAATGGAAAGATATATTATGCAGGATATCAATACAGAAATTTAGAGCAATATTTAAAGGAACACAGGGAGGATGTAATTCAGCGAAAGGGGAAGATAAAATGGATCCCAACGGAGAATTTATCTGCTTCCTTTAGTCAATCCTTACACAATTTTACCCTGGCCCGAGCAGTGAATTCACCGGATCAATCGGTAGGAACCTTATGGCTTTTTATATCGGAGGATCTGTTGAATTATATGTTAAGGAATTCAGGATATACTACGGATGGTTCCAATTATTATATAGTTGCACCCGATTACCATGTGGTTACCAGCAATGATAAGAGCATGATCGGAAAAGTACAGAAAAAAGATGTTTTTACGCAAGCCCTGACAAAAAAGTCGGGGTATTTCAAATATTATAATCCGGAGACCGATAAAAACGAAATTATTGTGTGCACGAGTTCATCAACTACAGGATGGACAATTTTAACGATTACTGAGGAGGACTCAATCTTTAAAGATGTTGATAAAATCAAAGAATTAGCGATTCTCATTATTTTTCTGTATATCCTGTTTTTTGTTTTTGCTTATTATCTGATGTCAAAAGCTGTATTTAATAAAGTTGAGCACTTAAGCAAGGGATTGGTAAAGGTATCAAAAGGTAGCTTTGATAAAATTGAGATGAAGAATAGTAATGATGAAATGGGAATGCTGATTTCCACTTATAACTACATGATTAATAAAATCGAGTTGCTGATGGAGGATATCAGACTGGAGGAACAAGCAAAGAATAATGAGAAGATGAAGGTATTGTCGATGCAGATAGGACCACATTTTGTTTATAATACCTTGAACACGATAAAATGGATGGCCGTCGTTAATAAGCAGAAAAACATTCAGAAAATGATAGAATCATTGATTAAGCTTATGATGAGTGTTACCTATGATACGAATGAAGAGATCACTCTGGCTCAGGAGATCGATTTATTAAATAGCTATGTATATATACAGAAGATGAGGTTCATGAATTTTGAAATCGAGTATGAGATGGAGGAAGAGATAAAAAATTATAGTATAATGAAGCTGATTCTACAGCCCTTTGTGGAAAATTGTATATTACATGCATTTACAGAAGAACCGAAATTATTTGTGATTCATATCAAAGCGTATACGGATAAAGCCCTGTATATTGAAATCCGTGATAATGGAAAAGGGTTTGAGACAGAGTCTCTGGCTACCAGAAGCATGGAGAAGAAGGACATGGATCATATCGGAATTGAAAATGTTATGGAACGAATTCGTTTGAGCTACGGAAATGAATATTGGGTGACGATCAACAGTACTACGGGAGAAGGAACCTCGGTTATGCTTAAATTACCACTGCTCTATAAGAAGGAGGCGAATGCGGATGCCGATTAAAGTTGTTATTGTAGAAGATGAGATGTTGGTTCGGCTTGGAATGGGTATGTGTCTTGAAAACTACGGAACAGAATTAAAGGTAGTAGCATCGTTTGCCTCAGCAGAAGAAGCGGAGCAGTATTTTGAGAACAATACTGCAGATGTTCTGATAACGGATATTCGATTAACCGGAATGAATGGTCTGGATTTGATCCGAAGCGTTCGGGTGAAATGTTCAAATCTAGTAATCATGGTGGTCAGTTGCTATGAAGACTTTAATTATGCTAGGGAAGCTATGGAATTAGGTGTTGACAAATATCTGGTTAAACATGAGCTTTCAGAAGATCAGTTGCCTAAAATGCTTATAGATTTGTATCAGAAAAGGCATTCGAACCTATCAGAAATGGTCAAACAACCTATCAGCAAAAAACCTGATGAATATAAGGCTGTCGATTTTGGTACTTTGCAGCTTGGATATGTAGTTTTAAGGGGGAAATCAGAGAAATGCAATGCCGACATTGAGAATATCAATTTTGAAATGTTCGTTGAAATATTGCAGAGAATTTTGGATATCTATTCCTTAGGAGAATGTTTTTTGCGCCATTCGGTTGAGGTTTTCTGCATATTTAAATATAACCCGGAAGAAGATCCGGAGCAAATTAAGCTTAAGCTGAATGATTTTTTCAATAATGCCAGTATTAATATAAAGAATTATTTTAATAAGAATCTGTACCTAATAGTATCGGAGCTGTTTCAGGATCAAAATATGATTAATGCGAACTTTGAGACGGTAAAAGAGTATTCACAATATACATTTTATTCAGAAGAACCTCAGATAATAGAGGTCGGTCTGCATAAAAACAAGGCAAATACTGATAATGTGCTGACGCTTTCCTACAATAATATCTTCACCGAAGAATGGTTTTCTCAGACCGAACATAATATAAAGCAGTATTTTTTTGCGAGAAAGCTTGAATTTACGCCAGTGGAGGAAGTAAAGCTGCAGGTGGTCAGATATATCAATCAGATGGATGCGTATTTAGAAAAGAATTTCTTTATTACGGATTTGCCTAACCTATTCGATAAGGAAAACAGCCCGGATTATATCAATATTAATCGTTTTGATTCCTGTGAACAATTACAGGAATGGCTTCTGATGTTTGTCAGAACGGTGAAAGCCAACCTTGTTAATAGGGAGGTTACTATAAAGAAAATTGAACAGTTTTTAGAAGAAAATTATAGAGGGAATTTAACCTTAACACAGATAGCAGATACTTTTCATATGAACAGTGCCTACTTCTGCCAATATTTTAAGAAGAAAAAAGGAATCACCTTTGTCCATTTTCTTAATCAGTTAAGAATTGATAAGGCGAAACAACTTTTGCTTAATTCGGATGAATCTGTCGAAAGCATTGCAGTAAAGGTGGGAATCCCTAATCCAAACTATTTTTTGCGTTTATTTAAGAAAGTAACAGGAATGACCGTGGGACAATATCGAAGAAGCAGATAAAAGAAGATTTGCAGAACCTAATGAATTTCAAAGGCTACCGCAGGAATGAAAGCGGCGGCCTTTATCTAATATTGTGAACAAAATCTAAAAATTGTGAAGCCCGCCGGATAAGTCTCATAATTCTATAAATTTGTTGAACATATTCATAAATTATATTACTTAAATTAAATTTTTAAAATGATAAAATTAGTTATCATAAACAAGGAGGAGTTATTATGAAGATTATGAAAAAAGTATTTGCATTAGTTTTAACCTTATGTATGGCAGCAACTTTATTTACTGGTTGCCAGAGTAAATCAAAAGATACCGCCAAGGATTCTGACTCCGAATCTGATAAAGCGGCTGTGACCTCAGCAGCAGATTCTACATCCGATGAAGCTAAAGTAGGTGGAAAGCTGGTTATCTGGGATCATACAGCACAGTTTGATGCACCCTTGAAGGCTGTAATTGAAGGCTTCAATCAAAAGTATCCGGATGTTGAGGTTGAGTATCAGATTAAGACAGCAGACCAGTATTACAATCTGTTACAAACTGCTATGCAGGCAGGCGAGGCTCCGGATCTGTTCTGGACGAACGGAACAGCTACCACAAACTATGCCTCCTATATAAAGCAGGGCTTACTTATGGACATCTCAGACAAAGTTGATTTTTCCTTATATAACGGAACAAATGCAATGAATCTGGTAACGGTGGATGATAAGGTTTATTCTACACCGACAGCTGAGTTGGGAGGACGTGCTGTATTCTATAATAAAGACATATTTACAGAACTGGGTCTTCAAATTCCTAAAACATTCAGTGAATTTGAGAAGACACTGGAAACGATAAAGAAATCCAAGTACATTCCGATTTCCTTCTGCGGCTCTGATCCATGGGCAGTCCTGTTCCAGTTTGAGCCTGTCCTAGCAGGAATGTCTCTTGATTGGATTAATGAATACGGAACCAAGGGCGACGTTGCGATTAATGATAAGAGAGTAACAGCTGCTTATAATAAAATGCTTGAATGGGCAAAAAAAGGATATTACGGCAAGGGCTATCTTGGCGTTGATGAGAGTGGTGCATTACTTGCCTTTTCAAAGGGAGACGCTGCAATGTGTATCGAAGGTACCTGGAATATCCAGACGATACAGCAAAATAACCCAGATCTGAATTTTGGAGCTTTCCAGATTCCTTGCGAAGATGGCAGTATTCCATTTGTAGGAACCGGTTCGGTTGGCTATTCAGTTAGTGCAAATACCGAAAATCCTGATGCAGCAATTGCCTTTGAGAATTATTTCGCAAGCAAAGAAGCACAGGCAATATGGATAAAGACTCTTGACTCGATTCCTTGTTCAAAAGAAATTCAGTCTGAAAATCCGGTAGTGAATGATATCACTAATTTCACGGTGCAGGCAGAAAGCTTCTACAGTATTTTGGGATATCTTGCTAAGGACGGAGAAAGCCCAACCAATGTATGGCAGGAAGATCAGACCAAGGTATTTTCAGGCGGTTTAACTCCTGAGAAATTTACGGACGAACTTGAGAAATTAACGAAATAGCTGAATTAAAAATGAGGCTGTTGCAAACTCTGGTTTTCTAAAGCACCGATTTTGCAGCAGCTTTTTTTAAAGGAGTAAGTAGGTTGAAAAGAAGTACCTTTTTCAATCTAGTATGTTTATGTCGCTAAAGCGGCAGATGGAGGTTAACGTGAAAAAACGAAGAGCTTATATTGGCTTTATTACACCTGGTTTTATACTGTATACGGTCTTTGTCGTAGTACCTATCCTGTGTGCAATTTATTACAGTGTATTTGAATGGAGCGGAATCGGTCCGATGAAATTTATCGGCTTGGATAATTTTAAGAAGCTGTTTACTGATTCACGTATGTCGGCTGTTTTCTTTAATGCATTAAAAAACAATGGAAAATATTTATTGTGCGTATTATTTATTATTACACCGCTTCAGCTGTTTTTTGCTTATGTATTATATATTAAGATTCCATGTCATAAATACATCAGATTTATGATTTTTTTACCTTATGTAATCAGTACTTCAATTGTTGGATTTTTTTCCATAATTCTCTTTGATCCAAATATAGGGGCATTAAATGAAATTCTCGGAAAGCTTTTTGGAGATGGTGCACAGCAAGCTTGGTTAGGTGATACCAATCTTACATTTAAGATTTTTGTAATGATGATCATCTGGCAGTGTATCGGCTCTGGTATGCTGATCTTCTATGCAAACATGCAGGAAATTCCACAGGAAGTCATAGAAGCCGGTATCATTGACGGAGCGAGTGAATGGAGTAAATTCAGATATGTAGTATTACCTATGATAACATCCTCCATGACTACAAATATAACTCTCAGCGTAATCTATGCACTGACGATGTTTGATATGCCGTATATTTTAGTCGGCCCCCAGGGTGGAGTTAATAATAAACTAGACTTTGTTAATATGGTTTTCTATCGATATGCATTTGGAGGTACCTATTTTGGAGAAACCTCAATCGGTTTTGGTTCCAGTATCAGTGTGACTATGTTTTTCATAATTCTTACGTTAACCTTAGTAACTAAGAAATTATTGAAAAGACGGGAGTATTAATGGAAGATCTTAAGTATGACAGGAGGAATCGGCTATGTTTACAAAGAATAAATCAGAGTATCTTACGGTGTCACTAAAAGCAAGAATTTTCAGATATGTTGTGTCTGTTATATTAGTGCTATATTCGTTTGCTACTATTTTTCTGATTGGTAATACAATATTATCTTCATTTAAAACAAAATCGGATCTAATCAATAATACCTTTGGAATTCCAAAGACCTTTACGTTACGTAATTTCAAGACCGTTTTATTTGAAGATAGCTTTTATCGCTACTTTTTTAACAGTATCATTTTAGTTGCTATTTCCCTTGCTTTATTAATTCTACTATCGTCCATGACGGCCTATGGAATTTCCCAATATCAATTTAAATTAAAGGGATTACTAGAAAATTATTTTCTAATCGGATTAATGTTTCCGATTCAGCTGGGAATTCTGCCGCTGTTTATTATATTAACAAAACTGCATTTGAATAATTCTCTTTTTGGGTTAGCGTTACTATACACGGCCAATATGTCATTTGCGGTATTTATTTTTTCTAATTTCTTTAAACAGCTGCCAAAATCTTTGATTGAATCAGCAAGAATTGATGGAGCAAATGAATTTACGATTTATTTAAATATTGTGACGCCTATCTCCAAGCCGGTAATTAGTACGGTAGGTATCATTAATTTCGTATTGATATGGAACGATTTTTACCTTCCGTTGGTCTTCCTTACAAAAGCAAAGGTAAAGACACTGACCTTGGCCGTATACAGCTATTCTGCCGACTTTCTCGCTAACTGGGATAAGATCTTTGCCGCAGCCGCTATTGCCTTAGTACCCGTTATTATCATCTATTTCTTCTTCTCGGAGCAGATTGTGGCAGGACTGACAGGTGGAGCAGTAAAGGGATAACTGCAGGTAGAAGCGTTGGAGCGGAGAAATAGTATTTGCTGTGTGTACAATTACAATGACTATATAGTTACGTAATTAACTAAAAGAAAACAAATAATAGAAAGGAAGGCCTTTGATATGACAAATCGGGAACGCTTCTCAAAACTAATGGCTAATGACAGCAGCATTGATGAAAGCCCTGCGATAGAATGGGCTTTGTGGTGGGATAAAACATTACAAAAATGGGAAGAAGAGGGTATGCCCAAAGGAATGACGGATCATCAGATATATGAATATTTTAAATTAGATAAAATTACCCAGTTCTGGTTCCCACATTATACTGATGACTGCCCGAAGCCGGAATCGGAGTATGTCGGTCCTGGAATTATTCGGGATGAAGAGGATTATGAACGGTTAAGACCTTATCTTTTGCCGGAAGATGCAGTTGAAAAGATGATGGATAAAATTAATCAGACTTTACCCTTGTATGAAAATGGGGAAAGCATTGTCTGGTATACTCTCAACGGCTTTTTCTGGTTTCCAAGGGAATTGTTCGGAGTAGAGCAACATTTATACTCCTTCTATGATTATCCTGAACTGTATCACCGTATTTGTAATGATCTGGCCGACTGGCATATTAGAATTATTGATAAATTTGCAAAATATATGAAGGCCGATTTCATGACGATTGCAGAGGATATGAGTTATAACCTGGGAGTCATGATTTCAGAGGATATGTTTAACGAATTCATTAAGCCTTATTATAAAAAAGTGATTCCTGAGATCAAAAAGTATGGAACAAAAGTATTTATTGATTCAGATGGTGATATTGAACAGGCAATACCCTGGTTTTTAGAAGCCGGTGTGGATGGTGTACTGCCACTGGAGAGACAGGCTGGTGTTGACTTGGCAAAATACCGTCAGATGTATCCGGACTTATTAATGCTCGGAGGCTTTGACAAGATGTGTATCCTGAAGGGCAAAGAAGAAATAAAACAAGAATTTGACAGACTTCTTCCCGTGATTCGAAGTGGGAAATATCTGATTGGGATGGATCATCAGACGCCTCCGGGAACCACGATGGAGAACTATCGTTATTATATCTCATTACTTAGAGAATACGGTGTGCAGGCATGTAAAAACTAAGAGGACGTCTAAGGCTTTGATACCGGACGGCTTTTTCAACTGGAGGATTTCACATGGACGGTAAATGGATCTGGCTTTCCGATGGAATAGATACGGAAAATGAAAGAGGATGTTTTGCAACAGAATTTGACATAACAAATAATACACAGGATATTCTGGTAACCATTAGCGCAATTACAAAGTATATTATATATTTGAACGGTAAGGAATTTGGGCGGGGCCCTATAAGGTCTGGAAGAGATAGAATGTATTATGATAGCTATGATATATCCTCACTGGTAAAGGAGGGAGGAAATTATCTTGCAATCCGAGTATGGAATTACGGATGGTCGACCTACCAGTCCCTTGCCCAAGAGGGTGGCCTTATGTTTACGGTACAACAGAAAGATCAGATACTGGTTAAATCAGATCGTTCGGTACGTTGCAGACGTGATATAGGACACCGATATAATGTACCGAAAAGAAATGTCAATCTTGGATTTACCGATTATTATGATGCTTCTGTTTTTGACAGTGAATGGGTAGAGGATATAAATCGTACGACCTCTTGGTCAAATGCCGCTGAAATTGCGGCTCCGGACAAAGAATTACTAGCAAGGCCAATCAAGCCCTTTCATTGGATAAATCAGTGTCCGGAGCAGGTAATCCGGATTCAGGATGTGAAGAAGGGCTGCCAGCAAGTTACTGTAAACACCAGAAAGGCCTTCTTTGGAGACAGAAGAGATGCTGATGAAACTATTTTTACGGGCTTCATCGGGTGTGAGCTGATTGTTCCAGAAGATATGAGCGGCCATATTTCATTTCCAAACCGTACTTGGAACGGTATTATTGGAGATTTTAAGATTGACCAAACACTATATACTGTTTCGAACAATAACCGTGACATTCCTGTCAAATTGACAAAAGGTAAGCATTTCTTTCTGCTGCAGGTTTCCGGCAAATTTGATGATTTATACTGCCATTTGGAATTTTGCTTCCCTAGAGAGATAGAATTTGTAGATCATGGGGAGGATAGATTATTCTTTGTCATTGGCCCCACGGATAGAATTATCCCCGTCATTGATGGATTTGATACCGTCTATGGGGGTCTGGATGAGTATAACAGAATGGAATCCTACACCGAATATCATAGGTCTGTGTTTGGTTTAGCCTCCATGGAGGAGCTTAAGGAACAACAGATTCAGGTGAAGTGGATTGCCTCAGAATATGTATTTTATGATGAATATCTACTGTCTCTGATAAGAAACGAAAAGGTTTTAAAGGAATATTCGGTATCACCGAAGCATCTCGGGGTACTGTGGAATAATCAAGAGGTTACAGTGATTGATCCTCCCAAAGAGGGTGATTATAGAAGAGTCATCATAGATTTTAAGAATATCTATGTGGGAAGTCTGGAATTTAGTATCTATGCACCCAAAGGGACTGTGATAGATGTCTATGGTTTTGAGAACATGTATCAGGGAGAAATCGATTATACCATCGGTTTGAACAATGGAATTCGATATACCTGCAAGGAAGGCTGGCAGACCTACAGGTGTATGGCGCGTATGGGGATGCGGTATGCGGTTATTACAGTACGTAACTGCAAGGAACAGGTAAAGCTCCGTGAGTTCTATATCCGTCATTCCACCTATGCCACAACAAATTATGGTGATTTTCAATGTGATGACTATCTTTTGAATCGAATATGGAGTATGAGTAGGGATACGCACAAATTGTGCCTAGAGGACAGTTTTACGGATTGTCCAACCTTCGAACAGGTTTACTGGATCGGAGATGCCCAAATTAGTGCTGAAACGAATGCCTATGTTTACGGCGAATATGATTTTATCAGACATAATCAGGAGCTCGCAGTAAGCGCCCTGGAAAATACTCCGCTTATGAATGCATTGACACCAACGGATTGGAATACCTCCATTCCCATGTGGATGATGAACTGGATTATATCTGTCTTTCAGTGCAAGAATATTACCGATAATAAGGAAGCAGTAGACAAACTATATCCAAAAATGAAGGAAGCTCTAGTTTACTATTCTGAATTTATCCAGCCGGACGGTGCATTTTTAATTAATGCATGGAATATGATGGACTGGGCAGATATGGATATTCATAATTATGGTGTTGTTACCGGTCAACAAGCGATATTAGCTTATTGCTATCGATCAATGGCGGAGTATGCCAGACATTCAAGAAAATCAGAGGATTACAAGTTATTCTCGGACTGTGATGACAAGCTGTTAAGCTATATTGATAACAATCTCTGGGATGATAATAAGAAAATGTTCTTAGACGGATGGTCACCGGAATACGGGTATTCAAAAACAGTCAGCATCCAGTCCCATACCTTGCTGTTACTCTATGATGGAATCAGGAATCCGGAGAAAAGATCCTATGCAGAGAAATATCTGGAGCAGCAGCCGAAGGAATTTATCGAGGTCGGTTCACCCTTTATGCTGTATTATGTCTATGAATGTCTGATAAACAGGGGTAAGGTACAAGAAGTTCTTGAAGATGTAAAGAAGCGTTGGGGCGCAATGCTAGAATACGATTCGACTACCTGTTGGGAGGTATTCCCCGGTTTTTATGAGAACAGCAGGACAAGAAGCTATTGCCATTCCTGGTCGGCAGCACCTGCCAGCCTTATGATAAAGTATCTGTTAGGAGTTCAGATGTCAGAAGAGGGATTTAAAAAAGTCCGTATTGAATTGCCGGATACTGAGCTGCAGTGGTGCAGAGGAACAATACCTACTCCCTTTGGACCCATTCATGCGGATTGGAAAAAGACAACGACTCATATCGAATACATTTTATGGATACCAGAAGATATCATAATTGAAAATGTCGAAGCAACTGGATATCATTTAACCGTTCATACATTGTCTAATGAGAAGGTATAACATGAATTATCAAGAAGAGAGAATAGGTGAAATATTAAAACAGCTGGGAGCCCTTCGGTATAGTACCTGTAATGAAATCACCGAATGGAAGATCAGTAAACAGAAGCAGGAAGAGATTAATATTAAGAATTATAGTTCTTTGGAATGGAAGAATTTTAATAACAAGGATGTATGGGGTGGAGACAAAGAATATTATATGTTTTCCACAACTTTGGTAATTCCTAAGGAGTATGAGGATAAGATAACGGAGTTCTACCTTGCCACCGGCAGGGAAGGTCAATGGGATGCTACAAATCCCCAGTTTCGAGTTTATGTCAACGGAGAATTAAGACAGGGACTGGATGTGAATCATCAGACTTTTTTACTGACCCAAAAAGCCGTAGCAGGTGAAGAATATCATATATTTCTAGCTGCTTATACCGGGGACAAGAATGATAATCTGCAGTTTAAGACCCTGATTAGAACGATAGATCCGAAGATAGAAAAATTTTACTATGATTGCCTGGTACCTTGGCAGATTGCAGGCCTGTTGGATAAGCAGGAGGCAGCATATATAAGAATTTTAGATTCCATCAATAATTCAGTCAACTTATTGGATTTAAGAAAGCCTTATTCCTTAAGCTTTGATCTTAGCCTGCAAAAAGCCAGGGACTATCTGGAGAAGGAATTCTATCAGAATTGCAACGATCAAGCGGAGGCGACTGTCTATTGCGTAGGGCATACCCATATTGATGTTGCTTGGCTTTGGACCTTGGCAGTTACAAAGGATAAAGCAGTTAGAAGTTTTTCAACGGTAGTTGAATTAATGAAGCAATATCCGGAATATGTGTTTATGTCCAGCCAGCCTCAATTATACCAATATGTCAAAGAGAAGGAGCCCCGGTTATATGAGGAGATTAGAAGGCTGATTAAGGAAGGGCGCTGGGAAGCGGAAGGCGGGATGTTCTTAGAAGCGGACTGTAATCTTGCATCTGGAGAATCCTTAGTACGTCAGTTCCTATATGGAACACGATTCTTCAAGAAGGAATTTGGCGTTACAAATTCTATCCTCTGGCTTCCTGATGTGTTTGGCTATTCTGCGGCACTTCCGCAGATTATGAAAAAGTGTGGTATTTCTTATTTCATGACAACGAAGATCAGCTGGAATGAAGTTAATAAAATGCCCTATGATTCATTTTACTGGGAAGGGATTGACGGCAGCAGGGTATTAACCCATTTTATTCCGTCCAGAGACTTTATATCCGATACCCGAAGCAATAAGACGAATTCGGAACATACAACATCATTTTCAACAAATTATAACGGGTACATCTGCCCTTCCCAGATTAAGGGCGCCTGGCAGAGGTATCAACAGAAGGAATTGAATACACAGGTGCTGATGTCCTACGGTTACGGTGACGGTGGAGGAGGTCCGACGAAAGAGATGCTGGAGGTTCAAAGAAGGCTTCAGCATGCCCTTCCCGGCTGCCCGGCAACGAAGCAATCGACTGCTAAGGAATTCTTTCATAAGCTGGAGGAGGAACTAAAAGGCAAAGAGGTTCCGCTCTGGCATGGTGAATTGTATCTCGAATATCATAGAGCGACTTATACCTCGATGGCTCGTAACAAACGGTATAACCGCAGAAGTGAATTTGAGATATTGAATACGGAACTCTGGCAGCTCCTTGCAAAACAGAAAGGGAATATGGATTATCCAAAAGCATTGCTACTTCAGCTATGGGAAATCTTAATGAGAAACCAGTTCCATGATATTCTGCCCGGATCTTCAATCAAGGAAGTGTATGAAGATTCGAGAAAGGAATATGAATATCTTTTGGAGGAATTAGATAAGTTGCAGTCAGAGGCTTTGCAAGCTGTTACGAATCAGATTGATACAAAGCAAGGAGCATTGGTTGTATTTAATCCGAATGGATTCATAGATTCCGGTTTAATTAAAATTAATAAAAACCTCTGGGAAAAAAGTATTCTAAGTAAAAGTACCTTCATGAATAGCAGTTACCAACTCGATGATGAAGATAACCTGTTGTTGGAGGTAGAAGCAGTTCCTGCAAAGGGTTATAAAACAATCTGTTTGGAAGAGAATTATACGAAACAACAGACAAAGATGATACTGACTGAGACAATAGCAGAAAATCGCTTCTATCGAATACAATTGAATGAAAAAGGCCAGTTTTCCTCCATTTATGATAAAGAAGTAGGACGTGAACTCCTTAAGGAAGGTCAGTGCGGTAATGTGCTGATGACTTATGAGGATAAGCCCCATAATTATGATAACTGGAATCTTTATAGCTACTATAAAGAGAAAAGCTGGGAGATCGATCGGTTGGTATCGGCTAAGGTAATAGAGCAAGGACCTGTACGCTATGCCCTTCAACTGAAATGGACCTATCTTGATTCGACAATCGAAGAAACAATCTACTTCTATTCAAATGACAGACAGATTGATATCAAGACGGATATTGACTGGAAGGAGCAGCAGATCTTCGTTAAGGCATTATTTCCGTTAGCAATCAACAATAAGGAAGCCTGCTATGATATCCAGTATGGGAATGTCAAAAGAAACATGATACAAAATACATCCTGGGACAGCGCTAAATTTGAGGTTTGTTATCATAAATGGATGGATATCTCAGAGGACGATTATGGAATCAGCTTTTTAAACGACTGTAAATACGGTGTAAGCGTAGAAGATAATCTGGTAGGCCTGTCATTTATTAAATCAGGTATATACCCGAATCCGGATGCGGATAAGGAGAAACACAGCTTTGTTTATTCCATCTATCCTCATATGGGGGACTGGAAAAAGGCGAAAACCGCTGTGAGGGCATACCGGCTTAATAATCCAATGACAGTCTATATGAAAGAAACTTCAACGGGACGTTTGAGTGAGCAGTATTCCTTTGTATCAGTTCAAAATGAGAATATCATGGTGGATGTGGTAAAAGAAGCAGAGGACAGCGATCATATGATTATCCGTTTCTATGAGTATTATAATCGAAGAACGGAAGCTGTTCTTGAATTTGATCCTATCATTCAAGGAGTATATCTTTGTGATATGCTGGAAAATATCATAGAACCCTTGAGTATCATTGATCATAAATGTACCTTGACGGTAAAACCATTTGAAATTGTAACGCTTATGGTTACAGTGGAAGCTTTATAAATACAATAGAATTCATACTTCGGGCATTTGTTATAACAAAAAACCGCTGTTGTCCTGATAATACTCAGGCAACAACGGTGGGTAATTTTATTATATCTTGATATAGATTAAAAACTATTTTCCTGCTTTATTTTTTAATCTTTTTTATCCAGATTGCGATATCATTAATAACACTTGGATCTACATGGTTCGGAGCATTATATAGCGTAATATCCGGAGCTCCGTTTTCGGAAATTTGATTAGTCATAAACATGTGGCTAAGCCCCTCATACAGGCGGTATGTAACATTTTTATGATCCTTAAGTGTCGTCTTCCATAACTTAAAGTCTTTATCCGTATAGACCTGGAAATCAGCCGCGCCCTGCATAATAAGCATAGGAACCTTTAGCTTCTTTACCAAGGTAATCCGATCTATGGCATTAAGGCTCTTCCAATAGTTAATGGGCATACTAAATAATGAACTTACATTACAGGTATTCAGGTTTTTTACTTTGTTAACGTCTGCTTTCACCTGCGCAAGATAAGCACTTTTTTGTTGTTCGGAAAGCGAGGTTTCTGCATCAACAGCAGCTTTATCCTGATCGTATATAACATCCTCTAGAGGGCGTAAGGTTCCGGCCATTGATATAAACCCCTTTATTTTAGGATTATCTGCTGTGATTTTAGGTGCTAGCATTCCTCCAAGACTGTGACCAAGCAGATAAATCTGATTGGTATCAATCCGAGTATCCTTACTCAGCATCTTGACAGCAGAAGCTGCATCCTCAAGAACTTCATATTCAATAGTATCTCCGGCAACAAACGGATATTGATAGGTACGTTTGTTATATCGTAATGTAGCCACGCCCTGATCGGCTAGACCATGAGAAATATCCTCAAACATTCGATTTGGTGTGGTGCCGACTGACTCATTCATATCTGAAGAACCGGAGCCCTGTATCATTATGATAACCGGAGGCTTCTTCACGCCCTTTGGTAGAGTAAGCATACCGGGTAGCTTGTTCTTTCCGACAGTTACAGGGCATTCCTTCCACTTTTTTGTAGACTGTGGCTTTGGAGGATTCTTAGGAGCAATTGTAGTGTGGATTCCATCAGGGTGGCCATCAGAAAGGTAGGCAATTGTTATGATAATATCGTAAAGGGTACCTTCAAGTCTTTCTGAAACTATATGTACTCCATCCTGTTGAGTATAGATACTGCTGATTACCTTGCCAGGCTTACCTGTGATTCCTATAATCATATCCCAGCCCTGCTTCAATACACTTACTGTAATTTGTTGTTGAACTTTTTCAGTAGCAGCTTGATAGAATTCATCAAAATTGTTGTTGATAAATTGATTGATATAATCCGCAGTACATTTTTTAAGAGTGGCTTCCTCTGCGGCTACAGAGGCTGTAGTTTCGGAACTGTTTGCAGAAGCTGTCATCGGATTATTGAAAAAACTGCAAATGACTAGCATTACAATTATTAGAGCTAAAAAAGCTTTTCTTTTAGAACGATACATATATTTAGTCCCCTTTTCTTTTAAGATTACATTCACTTAATTATTTACTAATGTCGGCAACTACATTATAGGATTTTTATGGGAAAATGCAATAGATTTTACTTAAGGTAAGGTAAAACAGGTATAAGGTATAGGGGGCAGAATAGAAAACAATTATTAGAAGAATGGTTTATTCTAGTTATGGAATGGTGTGATTACGTCAGTTTTCAAAGGGGCTATCGCATTGACAGCCCCTTTGAATTTTATAGTGTGCCCGGTGGGCACACGTTCTAACGGGTGAAAGTCCCCAATCCGCCCGGCAGTGGGAAGGATACAGCCGAAGCCAAGGGTG
>JAEWMT010000042.1 GCA_023393095.1 Bacillota bacterium | reverse complement strand
GAATACGGTATCCTCTGCAGAAGAAAATGTTGATAAGGCGGTTAACATCGATTTATCTTCTTGGGATAATATAGCTTCGCAGCTTTCTAATTCATCTGGTGAATTGGAAGATGCATATAATAAGATTGAAGATCAAGCTGGTCAGATCACTACGGATGCAGAATCTGTGCTGTCCTCCGGGAAAGAAGTCCAAAAGAGTCTGGAAGCAATGGCTGAAAATCCGAAAGAGTTGATGTTCGGACTGGCAAAAATTCTGGCTACACAGACAATGGATGTAGCGAAAAGCAGGCTAATTGCTGAACCGGTGTCAAGAGCATTAGTGAAGAAAAATCTGAAGCGATCCCCTTCGGATAATGCTGAAGCCTGTCTTCAGGCTCTGGGGGTTGTCCCCGGGAAGGATTTCTTCGGGAAGGTATCCTATGTCCATGGTCTTGATTTTTCACATTCCTTGTTATTTCCAAAGGGGCAGGAAGATATCATAATAATAGTCAAGTATAAACTCAGACTATTCCAATATCTGCCCTTGAAAATAGAATTTGATATCACTCAGACCGCTGCAACTATGGGTTGGTTTAATGGTGACGGTGCAGATAAAGCTTCTGATAGCACTGGAGGTGGAGCGACGCCTAATCCGTCAGTAACAGTCACTCCAACTCCGGTAGAAACCACGGAGGGCGAGAAAAATGCTAAAGCAATTGCTGACCTTACCGAAAAAGAGAAAACCGAACTGTTAGATAAACTGAGAAAGCAATATGATGATATTGACGATATATATAAATATTATGGCATAGAAGCACTTTATCTAATTGATAAGTACAAAGATGATGCATATCTTCTGATCAGTGAACATGGTGCAGACAGTATAAGGGTGATCAGAAATTATGGAACAGAAAGTATTAAGGTTCTTATTGATAATGAAGCTGATTTTCTTGAGACGGTTGAGATGATTAACCAATATGGAAAAGCTGCTATTGATATTATAAGCAAGTATAAAAAAGATGGCCTATATGTATTGTATGTGTATGGGGATGAACTGACTAAGTTGGATGCTTCTAAGAGAGCCGCATTTATTAAGGATAAGGTGGGTTCTAAGAATACTCAGGAACTCTTAAAAGAAAGTAGTTGTTCACCAGATGAAATATATAACTATTTACTAAAAAATGTTGATGCAAAAACAGCCGAATTATATAAAAAGACAGGAAATTGGCCAGAAGATATCCAGATTCCAAAGAGCCCTGATGTACTTAAGCCGGATGGGTCGATCGATTGGAGTAAAGCAAAAGAAGGCGGATATACGTTAAAAAGCGACGGAACAGCAGACAAAGTGCAGTATGCACCAAATGTAACAGAGGTAATTGATCGATATGGGAATTCAGATGGCCGTTACACATCACCCGTAATAAATGGAAAGCCATATAGCTATGAACAACGTTCACTTCCGTATGTTGAAGATGAATCAAATTATCATCAATATGAAGTGAAGGGAGATTTCTCTAAACTGGAAGAGTACGTTAAGAATTGTAAAGATACCAAATTAAAAACTGCAATTGAAAACGATATTGAATATTACTATAATGGTGACTATAGTAAAGCAGTTGTTTATAAAGGGAAAATAGCTGAAGTTGATGGCTGGGGAACAGGTGGTGGAATTCAATATGAGTTCCCGATAAGAATCGAATATTTAGTTGAATTAGGGATGCTAAAAGAAATAAAATAGGAGTTTTTATGAATGAGAACGAAGCAAAAAAAATAATGAAACGGGAAGATCTAACCAGAATCAATTGGTTTGATGATGGCAATTTAAATGAAAATCAAGTAGGAATTAGAAAATCGGGAAAATGCTGGAATGTTTACGTTACTGACGAACGCGCTAGTATCATAGAGGGTTCTATCATCGGTTATGCTTCTGAAGAAGAAGCTTACGAAGCTTTAATACAGAAAGCTCGTTATGGTAAGAAAAAATTTGGTTAATTAAAATGATACTTACCGGTTACGCTTCTCGATCTCAGCCTTATGGACTTTTCATAAATCATATGTTACGATAATGAAGCATTTAATTAACACAAAACGGAAATAAAGATACAATTGATTAGAAAGGCTTCATTAAAATGAATTTATTAACTGTTGAGAATATGAGTAAGAGTTATACCGACCGACTACTATTTGATCATGTCAGCTTTGGAATCAATGAAGGGGATAAGATTGGTGTCATCGGAATCAATGGTACGGGAAAGTCTACCCTCCTTAAAATAATTGCCGGGTTGGAAGAACCCGATGATGGTACAGTTACACGTGGAAAGAAGGTGCGTACCGGATACCTTGCACAGAGCCCTGAATTTGACGAGAAGCTTTCCATCCTTCAAAATGTTGTTCTTAATCAGAAGGCGGAGGAGGAATATCGCAATTTGGAGGGCGAAGCAGCTGCCATGCTGACAAAGCTTGGTATTACTGATGTCAACGCTCCCACGAATATTTTATCCGGTGGGCAAAAGAAGAGGGTTGCCCTTGTTCGTACTCTTCTTACTCCTGCTGAGATATTAGTGCTGGATGAGCCGACGAACCACCTGGATAATGAGATGGCAGAGTGGCTGGAGGATTATCTGGTGAAATACCGCGGTGCATTCATTATGATTACCCATGACAGGTATTTCCTTGACAAAGTAACCAATAAGATCATCGAGCTGGATAAGGGAAAGATCTATTCCTATACAGCTAATTATTCTAAATTCCTAGAACTTAAAGCAGAGCGGGAGGATATGGCACTTGCCACTGAACGTAAGGCAAAGAGTCTGTTTCGGATGGAACTGGAATGGATACAACGTGGTGCCAGAGCCCGCTCAACAAAGCAGAAGGCACATATCCAACGCTTTGAAGAATTAAGGGATCGGAAAGTAATAGAGACAGACGGCAAGGTGGAAATCAGTGCACTGTCGGCGCGTTTAGGTAAGAAGACAATTGAATTAAATCATATTGAGAAAGTCTTTGGTAACAGAAAGCTGATTCATGATTTCACTTATATTCTTCTACCCGGTGACAGAATCGGTATTATCGGCCCCAATGGCTGCGGTAAGTCTACATTACTTAATATTCTGACGGGAATGCTCCAACCGGATTTTGGAACGGTTGAAACGGGAACAACGATTAAACTGGGTTACTTCTCCCAGGAAAATGAATATATGGATGAGAGTCTTAAGGTAATTGATTATATCCGTGATACCGCGGAATATATCCAGACCTCGGAGGGAACCACAACTGCATCCCAGATGTGTGAGAAATTCCTATTTACCGGAGCAATGCAGTATTCCCTAATTGCAAAGCTTTCCGGTGGAGAGAAGAGAAGACTTTATTTATTGAAGGTATTAATGGAAGCTCCTAATATACTGGTTCTGGATGAGCCGACGAATGATCTTGATATACAAACCCTTACGATTCTGGAAGATTATCTGGACACCTTTCCTGGAATTGTGGTGACAGTATCCCATGATCGGTATTTTCTTGATAAGATTGCTACCCGAATCTTTTCTTTTGAAAATGGTATCATACGCCAGTATGAAGGTAACTTCTCGGATTATAAGGAAGCAAGAGCCTTACGTAATGAGGATATTGAGAATACCTCTGCAACAGCAGCAAAATTAACTGAGGAACAAAAGCAGGCCAGTATGGCAACTTGGAAACAGAAGAGTACAAAGCTTAAGTTCACTTACCAGGAGCAGAAGGAATACGATACGATTGATAAGGATATTGCAGCTCTTGAGGAAAAGCTTGCAGAAACAGAAGCAGCTATTACTGAGGCTTCAACGAATTATTCAAAACTGAATGAGCTTATGCTGCAAAAGGAAACACTGGAGAAAGCACTTGAAGAAAAGATGGAGCGATGGGTTTATTTAAATGATCTTGCCGAACAGATTGAAGCCGCAAAAAATTAGAAATAACAGATTAACTACTAGTTAACATTTTCCCTTAAAACCAAAAGTTCGCACTTTTTATTAATACACAGCAAAATTGCTATGATATAGTTAGACTTATATAATAGAATAAACTCATCAGTGCAATATGCAGGAGGTGTTGAGAGTGAAACATCATCAAAAGACAGTAACAAAAATCATAGAATATATCGAGGAACATTTAGGCGATAATATCCATCTAAAGGATATAGCGAAAGAAACCGGTTATTCGAAATACCATCTCAACCGTATCTTCACAAAAAGTACGGGGCAGACAATACACAAATATCTTCAGGAAAGAAGACTGACAGAATCAGCTAAAATGCTTATTTCATCAGATAAGCCACTCGCAGAAATCGCCCTGGAATCCGGATATTCCACCCAGCAGGCATATACCCTGGCATTTCGTCAGTATTATCTATGTACACCACAGGTTTATCGAAAAGTATACCAGCCGATAGCTTACCGCAATACATTAAAAATTAATCGGAAACTGTATTATAAATTCAGTGTATTACGTTGTCTAACTGTCAAAGGGGGTATGGCTGCATGAGTCAGATACCCTATGTGATTGAGCAGACAAGTAGAGGAGAAAGAAGCTATGACATTTATTCCAGATTGCTGAAGGATCGTATTATCTTTCTAGGCGAAGAGGTGAATGAAGCGTCAGCAAGCATTATTGTGGCTCAGCTATTATTTTTGGAATCAGAGGATCCGTCCAAGGATATTAACTTATATATCAACAGTCCCGGTGGTTCTGTTTCGGATGGTTTTGCTATCTATGATACAATGAATTATATCAAGTGCGATGTTTCTACCATATGTATCGGTATGGCAGCAAGTATGGGTGCATTTCTTCTTGCGGCAGGTACGAAGGGTAAACGGTTTGCCCTACCGAATGCAAAAATTATGATTCATCAGCCATCCGGTGGCATTAAGGCACCTGCTCAAGCAAGTGATATTGAGATAACTGCAAACTATATATTAAAGAACAAAAAGAAGCTAAATCAGATTCTTGCAGAGAATACAGGAAAATCAGTAGAAGAAATAGAACGTGACACGGACAGAGATCATTACATGAGTGCAGAGGAAGCCTGCAATTATGGATTGATTGACCAGGTAATTGATAAAAGAATATAGAAATTGTGACAAGGCTCCGTTGATATTTAAAAGATTTGACGGAGCTATTATTTTAGGAAGAAATGAAGTCCTATGAATATCAAGTATTATCATCAAACCTATTTTAAGTATTCTATATCATAGTAATATAATGAAAGAACCTACAATCTTATTTGTTGTAAATTATAAGATGTGGGTTCTTTCGTTTTATCAAAATTGATTATATTTGTTATGGTTCTACAGTAACTTCAGAATTATGCCGATCTTTCAAATTGTGAATTATACAGGTTTGCATAGAAGCCACCCTTTGCAAGAAGCTCTTCATGATTTCCCTGCTCTACAATATCGCCCTCGTTCATAACAAGGATTAAATCTGCATCTCGTATTGTAGAAAGACGATGGGCGATGATGAAGCTGGTTCTTCCCTTCATTAAGGTATCCATAGCCTTTTGTATCAGGATTTCAGTTCTAGTATCAACGGAGCTGGTGGCTTCGTCCAGAATTAAAATCTTAGGATCCGCTAAGATTGCTCTTGCAATTGTAAGCAGCTGCTTCTGACCCTGGGATACATTGCTGGCTTCTTCATTCAATTCCATATTATAGCTATCTGGCAATGTTTTGATGAAACGGTGAACATGGGCAGCCTTTGCAGCTTGGATAACCTCTTCATCGGTGGCATCCAGTTTACTGTAACGGATGTTTTCCATGATGCTACCGTTGAATAGCCAGGTATCTTGCAGTACCATACCGAACATTTTACGAAGGTCGCTTCGGTCAAAGTCCTGAATATTATGGCCATCAATAAGAATCTCACCGCTATTAATATCATAGAAACGCATTAGAAGCTTAACCATAGTTGTCTTACCGGCACCGGTTGGCCCAACGATTGCAATTTTCTGACCCTTGGAAATCTTTGCACTAAAATCATTGATAATGATTTTTTCAGGATTGTATCCAAAATGAACATCCTTAAATTCAACTCTGCCTTCCAGCCCTTCAATGGATACTGGATTTTCTACAGTCTGTACTTCTTCTTCTGATTCTAAGAATTCAAAAACACGTTCCGCAGCGGCAGCAGTGGACTGGAACATATTGGCTACCTGGCTAAGCTGACCAATCGGCTGGGTGAATAATCGGATATATTGGAAAAAGGATTGAATCTGACCAATCTTAATCTTATTGTGAATGGCAAGATAACCACCGAGGATGGCAACGCCTACATAGCCGATATTTCCAATAAACTGCATGACAGGCATCATTAAGCCGGATAAAAACTGTGACTTCCAGGCTGATTCATATAACTTATCATTCTTCTCATTAAATTCTTTTATAGAATCAGCTTCCTTATTAAATAACTTTACAATATTATGTCCGCCATAGAGTTCTTCCACCTGACCATTCACATGGCCTAAATATTCCTGCTGCTGTTTGAAATACTTCTGGGATTTCTTAATTACGTTGCCTACAACTATGCCGGAGAGTGGTAGTACACAAAGGGCAAGCAGTGTCATAGGAATACTGATGGTTAGCATCATGATTAAAACACCGATAATTTGCACGGTTGAGGTTACCATCTGCGGCAAGCTCTGGTTCAAGCTGTTACTTAAGGTATCAATATCATTGGTTACTCTTGAAAGTATTTCACCATGAGAGGTCGTATCAAAATAATTCATAGGCATACGATGAATTTTATCTGATATCTGCTTACGGAACTGATAACTCACTCTCTGAGTAATTCCGGTTAAGATAATACCTTGAATGAAGGATAATACAGAACCTGCAACATAGATACCAATTAATGTAAGTAGTATTTTCTTCAGTCCGTCAAAGTCTATTCCGGAACCTCCGCGAATTTTACTAAGAATACCTTCTGTTATTTTAGTAGTAGCATCACCTGAAATGTTGGGGCCGATGATGATACATATGGTACTGGCAATTGCAAATAGGAATACTAGAATGAATGCAATATTGTATTTTGAAAGGCTGGCCAACAGTTTTTTCATTGTGCCCTTAAAATCCTTTGCCTTTTCTCCAGCCATCATTCCGGGAGGTCCTCCGGCTCCCATCATACGTCTCCTTTGTCCGGGTTTTGTAGAAGAATTTTGTTGTCTGTTCTCTTCATTACTCATTTTCCAATTCCTCCTTTGACAATTGAGAAGATGCAATCTGCTGATATACATCACAATTCTTCAATAATTCTCTATGGGTTCCCTTGCCTACGATTTGTCCTTCATCCAATACAAGGATCTGTTCTGCATTCATGATGGTACTGATTCGCTGTGCAACAATAATAATGGTACTATCAGTTAATTCTTCCTTAATCGTTTTACGAAGCATTGCATCCGTTTTATAATCCAGTGCAGAGAAGCTGTCATCAAATATATAAACCTCCGGATTCTTTGCAATGGCTCTAGCGATTGATAATCGCTGCTTCTGACCACCGGATACATTGGTTCCGCCCTGGGATATCGGAGTCTGATATCCTTCCGTATTAGTATCAATGAATTCTTCTGCCTGAGCAATTCGGGCAGCCTTCTTCATAATTTCATCATTAGCTGCATTATCGCTGAATTTTATATTGGATTCGATTGTACCAGTAAATAGTACACCTTTTTGAGGAACAAATCCGAGTTTATTGCGAAGGGTTTCCTGTTTCATTTTTCGAAGATCGATTCCATCAAGTAGAATACTGCCAGCTGTTACGTCATAAAATCTTGGAATCAGGTTTATTAATGTAGATTTACCGCTTCCAGTACTTCCGATGATAGCGGTGGTTTCACCCGGCTTTGCAACAAAACTAATATCGGAGAGGACATCCTCTTCCGCATTCGGATAACGGAAGGAAACATGATTAAATTCCAGAACTCCCTTTAAACCGGACTCTGTGATTTCTTCCTTTTCTGGATCGATAATTGTATTTTTAGCTGTTAATATTTCATCGATACGTTTTGCTGCTACCGATGCTCTTGGAAGCATGACTGAAATCATTGAAAGCATTAAGAATGCCATAATAATCTGCATGGTGTATTGGATAAATGCAATCATATCACCGACCTGAATGGTTCCATTATCAATTCCTTTTGCTGCAACCCAGATGATTAGGAGGGATATAAAGTTCATAATGAGCATCAGAATAGGCATCATAAAGGTCATGACACGGGTAACGAATAAATTGTTTCTTGTTAAATCAATATTCGCTTTATCAAAACGCTTTTTCTCATGTTCAACCGTACTGAAGGCACGGATAACCGGTAAACCGGAAAGAACTTCCCTAAGAACAAGATTGATACGGTCAACAAGCTTTTGCATCAGCTTGAATTTCGGCATTGCCACAACTAATAATACACCAAAAAGTAAAAATATGGCTCCGACAGCAACTACCAGAATCCAGGACATGGAACTCTCAGTTCTGATAACATTTACAATTGCACCAAATGCAAGAATAGGAGAATAGATAACAATTCGAATAATCCATACCATCATCATCTGAACCTGTTGGATATCATTTGTGCTTCGGGTAATCAGTGAGGCGGTGGAGAACTGATCCATTTCCGCATTGGAGAAGGAAAGTACCTTTTGAAACACATTATTTCTTAGATCACGGCCCATTTTTGCTGCAATTCTTGCACCTAGTAAAGTTACCAGAATTGAAGCAACCATTCCGATTAATGCCAGTCCAAGCATCAATGCGCCGGTACGTACAATATAATCATTTTGCATTTTATTTACATTGATACCGATTGCTTTATATTCAGCTTTTACATAGGAAGAACTAGCTGATGCCAGTATCATATCAGACATAGCCGAGGTCTGATCTCGCATTGAAGTAACAACTTTAGAAAGACCTTCTGGCGGTATCATGGAAAATACTTGGAATATATCAACATCCTTCTCCTTGGCTCCTGGTGAAAGCTGATCTAGAAGCTTCTGTCTTGTCTGTACTGCTGTTTCAGTGTCACCCTCCATACTAAGAACAAGAGTTAAAGGTGTTGCCATTGCAGTAGTCAGTTCATCCTCTTCTTCACCGTCCCAGATAGAAAGCTCTGTTGTTTTTAAAATAGGATACTTCTTTAAGTATTTTGACCATTCCTTTTCACTATAATCCCCTTTATTCAGTATGGAAAAATGCTGATTAACCAGGGATTTTTCTTTATCGGTCATAAATATGGCAACTTTATCAAGCTCTGTTTTTCGTATAACGGAAGGGACAGGGCTGTCGATACCATTTTTCATAATTCCGGTATTAATAATATCGGAGGTATAGGTCGGTAGTGCCAAATCACAATTGGCCTGTATAACCAAGAGGATTATTACAAATAAGATTGCAACTACCGATTTTTTTAGAAATTTAAAAAGTTTAAACATGAGGTATTCCTTTCTGTTAAAATTATAGAATTTTTACTAAAGCTTATAACTTATCAAAATTATTAATATTATTTTTTAATTTCTTAGTAAGTTTCAACAAAGTCTGTAATTCTTCATCTGTAAAGCCTTCAAATAATTGTTCCATCATTGATGTCATAAACTTATGTCCTGAGTCTGCAAAGCATCTTCCCTCAGAAGTCAGATAAACCCGCATAATACGTTTATCTGTCTCATCCAGTACACGGTATACCAAATGATTTGCTTCCAGTTTATTTAGCATACCTGTGATGGTTGCCGGAGTGACAAAGCTCATTTTCGATAATTCCTTTTGAGTAATTCCTTCATTTGCTCTAATCAAAGATAATAGCTTTGGCTGACCAGGATAGATACATTTATCTTTCATTTTGTGATAAGAACGCTGATGGATGGACTTGAAAACCTTGGATAGGTTTTCTGTCACTTCACTAACTTCAGCTCTCATTGTTTTGTTCGATTCCTCCTCTTTATGTGAATAAGGTACCTTAATTATTACAAGTAATGGACAGTTGATATGACTTAATTTTTATCATACTGCACTAATTTATATACCATTATACCCAGTTTTTACCGTAATTAATTAGGTGCCTAATAAATTGCTATTATAGCACATTGGTTTACTATGTCAATAAAAAAGTTATTAAAATACATATAAATTTATATGAAAATAATTGACTTAAATTCAGTAGATTGGCAGACAGTAAAATATGAGCTAAGTATTTTCTATATTAGATTAATATAGGAAGATAACCCCATATGTTATTGTAATTTTAAACATATGGGGTTTCGAAAGTTTCGCTGTATTTTCCATATATATTGCCGGTTTATTTCAGTAGCTCCAATATCACCTTAAGTAGTGCATCATTTTGTTCCGGATTCATAAAACAGAAGCGGATAAACTTATTATTTAGGAAGGGGAAGGTGGAGCAATCTCGGATCATAAGACCTTTTCGAATGGCAGCTTCGAAAAGATCCATGGAAGTAACCTCTTCCTTTAATATTTTAATCAGGATAAAATTGGCCGTCGGGTTATAATAGCGTACATTGATGCAATTATCAAGAATTTTGCAGACACGGGATCTTTCATTGGCAATCAAAGTACGTGTATTCTTAATATATTCCTCATCGGAGAACATAATTTCTCCTGCAATTGCAGCAAGACTGTTAATGGTCCACGGGTTTTTCCTTTGATTGATTTCCTTGATCAAGTCTGTATTCCCACAGATTGCATAGCCTAGGCGAAGTCCCGGAGCTGCAAAAAATTTAGAAATACCACGAAGAATGATGATATTGTTATAATACCCGGTCAAAGGAGCTGAGGTAATCTCACGGATATCCGAGGCAAACTCCACATAGGTTTCATCCACCATAACAAAGATGCCCTTCTGCTTACAGATATCGAGGATTCTACGCATTTCTTTTCTGGATATGGTTGTGGAAGTAGGGTTATTCGGATTACAGATTACTAACAAGTCGGTGTCATTCGTCAATTCTGTCTCCAGCTTATAAAAATCAAGGATGAAATTATTCTCCTCCTCAAGTCGATAGTAATGTGTGACTCCGCCTCCTAAAGAAATCTCACGCTCATACTCAGAATAAGTTGGTCCGATTATAAGAGCCTTTTTTGGATGTTTTATCTGAATAAATAAGGAAATCAATTCCGTTGAACCATTACCGACAATAATATTTTCCAAATCCGTTTGAACATACTGGGCAATCTGTTTTCTGAGTTCTGTGTAATCCCGGTCAGGATAACTCATGATGGCATCAATTCGTTCTGATAAGGTGGATTTTAGCTTCGGTGATATCCCTAGAGGGTTTACATTAGCAGAAAAGCTTATAATTGATTCTTTTTTGATTCCATACACCTTTTCTATCGTTTCTAAATCACTTCCATGAAAATGATCCGTATGTTTTATCATAGTAACCTCCATTCTGCCGCTTCTGCGGCATACAAATACTTCGTGAAAAGTACGTTGTACTAGATTTTTTTACCTTTATGAATTATAATATCATATTATATTCTATTTTATCTAAAATGCAATGCTTCAAAAAACTGATCAATAAATAACCTGAGGTGACTAAAGTTGAAGGAAAAAATCG
>JAEWMT010000094.1 GCA_023393095.1 Bacillota bacterium | reverse complement strand
TTCGTTGTTCCAGATTCCTATCCACCATATGATTCATCCTCCTTTATGATTTTTCGAAGCTTTTTTAAAGCTCTATGATATTTGGACAGAACAGTCGGAAGGGGCATTTCCATCAGCGTAGCAATTTCATGATGTTTTAGCCCTGTAATACTATGTAGTATCACAATTTGCCGTTCCTCATCTTTTAAGTTACTCAACATGGCCTCGAGTACCATGCGATCCTCATCGGTAACGGCGGGGTGATATGCGGAGTGAATATCTTCTGTTGGCATGAGTATCGCTTCCTTTTGTTCCCTTATTCTCATCAATGCCAAGTTTCTGGTAATGGTTAGCATCCATGCCATTGGTTTACCTTTGGACTGATAAGTATGCGCCGTTGTAAAAATCTTTACGTATACCTCTTGCAATATATCCTCCGCATCCTGTGTGTTCTTTACGATGGATAGTGCAAAACCATAGATTGCTGAACTGGTCTGCTTATACAGCTTTCCAAGCGCTTTCGGATCACCACCGGAAATATCTTTGATGTATTGATCTAATTCCTCAGCTTCCATATTTCGTTGTGATGTATTCAAGCCGCGATATAACATGACTTTCCTCCTGTTCACTATAATAATGCGTGGGAATCTTTTTTTATTGCATGGAATATAAATTTTTATATCTTAAAATTTATAAAGGTATATTTGGCAAAAATGGTATTACATTATGTATATTTAGTAAAATACATTAGTAAATACAGAAAACTGGCTCTCGCAGATAAAGAATAGAGAACCAGTTTAACTAGCACATAATATAGGGAATAGGTAGAGGGTGGGAGGTTAATTCCTTGCTCCTACTCAATTGTGACAGCCCTCTAGCTTTCAGGATAAGTTTGACACACCCTTGCTATTTGACTGATATGCAATTAATACAATGTCTGAGTTCGTTTTATCACCAATTACCTTTTCTAATTTAGAGAGAGCCTCAATATCCTCATTAGTAATATTAGCTACAGAATAATCTTTAAAATCCTTCATTTTCTTTACGAACCTCCTTTCCATTTTCCTAGTATATACAGAATATGGATATTTAAACGTAAGCCTTAGACTATTTTTTATCAGGTTACAAAATAAATAATACCATCGTAAAATGTCATTTAAATTAGGGAATAGCAGCCCTTTAGAGAACAACCACGCCCTGGAATACATTTATTAACCAATTATACACCCGTATATAGCTACACTCCTTATCATATGAATAGTAATAAGCTGGATAAAAGCTTAAGTTTAACATTATGTCTAGGTATTATGGAGGCGGTTATGAACATCTTCTTTCTGTTATTAGCAATTCTGGCAGGTGCTTTTACAACAATTGAATCTACGATTAATTCGCAGCTTGGAAAATACGTGACGCCAGGTATTGCAACACTTCATAGTCTGGTGGTGGGTATGCTGTTTGTGCTTTTAATAAACATTACAATGGGAAACATATCAAAATATCCGAAAGTATTTATGGTAAGTCCAATTTGGGCAATCGGAGGTGTGTTTGGTGCGTTAATCATATATTTTTCATCTAAGGTCATACCGGAACTAGGCATTTCCAATTCGGTAATCCTAATCCTGTCAGGGCAGATGGTTAGCAGTCTTGTCATTGAATCGCTTCTAAATCATGCGGAAATAAGTTTAAAAAAGATGATGGGTATGATACTCTTTCTGATAGGAACAATTATGTTCCTTAAAGATTAGGCACTTCGTCTCTGACAACATCGGTGCAAAACACTTAAATATCCGTGATATATCACCGCTAACATAGGGTATTAATCTATCTATGCTTGCCAACAGTTGAAGCCACATAAGTTCCTATAATCATAATCAGTAATGCGATGATAAAAGATAGGGTCGGCAACTCAAGAAAGAAAAGAAAAGAGATTGCAACACCGATAAATGGAGAAATAGCATAGTAGGCACTGGTTTTTGCCGCTCCGAGTTCTCTTTGCGCATAGATATAGAAATAGATGCTAAGGCCATAAGATAGGAAGCCTAGGAATAGAGTACCTATCATATATGTAACATTTGTGGATGTTTCTTTTAATATGATGGAAATAAGTAAAGAGCCAAGACCGGAACCGAACCCTTTTATAATTACGATCTGCAGCGGATCTTTTACCGATAGCGTTCTGGTACAGTTATTTTCAAATCCCCAGCAGATGCATGCAAGTAAAACAAAAAGGGAACCGATGGAAAAGGATAAACTACTGATATCTTTCATAGAAAGAATTATACTGGCAATTGTTATGAGACATATACCAATCCATATTCTCTTTGTGATAGCTTCTTTGAAAATAAAATAGGCAATTAGTGAAGTAGCTGCAATTTCAAAGTTATTAAGAAGAGAAACATTGGCTGGAGAAGATAAGGATAACCCTAACATAAGAAAAATAGGAGCAGCGATATCTAAAATTATCATTGCCGCGATAAAAGGCAGTTCTTTCTTGGTTAGTTTCATCTCACAGGTTATTTTTCTTGTATGATGACGAAATAGGCTTATGATGGACATTCCAATGCCAGCACCTAGATATAACAGAGCCGCCATCATCGTTGTAGGGATTTGGACTAAAAGTATTTTTGAAACCGGTGAGCTAATGGCGTATAGAGCGGCTGCAAGGACGGCCCATAAGATTGAAATATTACTTTTTGATTTCAATTAAATCTTCCTTTACGAACTTATTAATCATAGTCCTTCATGTCATTAAAATAATATAAATGGCTATTTCATGAATTTATCAATGGCATGATTCAAATCCTCGATTGCTTCGATGTCATTATGTTCAACAGCCTCCACAATACAATGATTTATATGTTCTTTCAAAATCAACTTTCCTGTATTGTTAATAGCTGATTTGACTGCGGCGAGCTGAATTAATACATTACTGCAGTCTTCTCCATCTTCAACCATCTTTTTAACTGCTTCCAGATGCCCGATTGCTCTTGACAGACGGTTTACTATCGCTTTGATATCATCAGAATTATGCGTATGTGAATGGTTATGTTCTAAACTCATAGCTGTATTCTCCTTATTAATATCCCCCTAGGGGGGTTATGATTATTATAACACGGATGTGCTTTTTGTCAACCTGGTTTCTACATTTCTTGGTAGGCCTAACAATTGGATTGTTATAATATTTCGGTATTATTTACTCTTGACATTATTGTGGTTCAGTATTATTATGATATCGAAATGATATCATAATAATATTAATGGAGGATATGTTTATGAGTAATGGAGAAAATAATAGTTCCATCAATATCATTGAAGAGAAGGAGATTCGACCCTTTAGCGGTGTAATTATGCTTATCGCAGTTTTAGTCGGTTTTGTGGTATCCACTTTGATGATAATTGCAGGTGCCATGAACCTAGATCACGGAAGTATCGTACTCGGCACGGTTCTACTTATATTAGGTATAATCTTAATTATTGTTTTAAGTATTATGTTAGGTGGTTTTCACATTATTAATCCGAACGAAGCTTTGGTAATGACTTTGTTTGGAAAATACTACGGAACGATCAAAAAAGAAGGCTTCTATTATACGAATCCATTTGCCGGTGCTTTTAATCCAGCAAGTTCAACGGTATCAGCGAATGTTACGATCGGAACCGGTACCTCAGGAACCAATGCACAGGCCGGCGTTTCGTCTACTCACGGAAAGAAAATTTCAACAAAGACAATGACCCTTAATAATGAGAAGCAGAAGGTCAACGATGTGCTTGGTAATCCGATCATCATTGGAGCAATTGTTATTTGGAGAGTAACCGATCCTACAAAGGCAGTATTTAGTGTTGAAAATTATAAAACATTTCTATCTATACAGTGTGATTCTACCATTCGTAACATAGCCAGATTATATCCGTATGATACAATGGAGAACGATGCAGATGAGAAGACCCTTAGAGGAAGCAGCCAGGAAATTGCCGATAGCATGAAGTTAGAATTGCAGCAGCGGGTAAGTGTTGCCGGTCTTGAAATTGAGGAAGTCAGAATAATCCATTTATCCTATGCTGAGGAAATCGCTGCTGCAATGCTTCAAAGGCAACAGGCGGTTGCCATTATAGCAGCTCGTCAGAAAATCGTGGAAGGTGCTGTCAGTATGGTGAAAATGGCAATTGACCAATTGGGTGATGAAGGAATTGTGGTTCTTGACGAGGAACGTAAAGCTGCCATGGTTAGCAACCTTCTCGTAGTTCTTTGCGGTAATCGAGATGCCCAGCCAATTGTAAACACCGGAAGTATTTATTAACTGGTTTGGGTGTCATAATATAGCTTTTTGTAAAGAGATGAATATGTGTGCATATAGATACATATGACTCGCCTTTCCATCAAGCGGTAACTTTCTTATTAAGCCGGGGAGATGTAAAATGTTCGCAGCTGCTCGCATTTTAATGAGTCTTCAACGAAAGAAAAGGCAACCGCTTTCAGCCGATCTCAAAGAACTAAAGTTCTTCGTCATCTGTATCTATATGCACACATATTCATTGATTTACCTTATAGATAACATATGAAGTTATACAGATTAAGCCTAATAATATTAGCTTTATTCAATGGATATCATTGATTTTTATTTCATAGAAAATTGCGTACTATGAAATAAAAAGCACTCCGTGCAGGATGCGCACCTCGCGGTAAGGAAGTATATTACTACGTAACCCGCTCGGGCGCGGAGAATGTGCGTGCACATTCTTTGTTCTAATTTGGTACCTCAAAAATTCAGTTTATTAATAAGGTTGTGTGAAATGGAAGATAAGATGGAAGGTAAGGAAGAAAAGCTTAAGGCTAGACTGGAAAATCTCAGGGAAATGGAGCAGGAAGTTTTAAAAAGAGAAAAGTCTCTTAAGGAAAAGGAAAAATCGAAAAAACAGATTCTTCTCAGGCTGTCTCCCGGCTTATGGAACGAGCTAGCTTCCTGGGCAGAGGATGATTTCCGCTCCGTTAACGGACAGATAGAATACCTTCTTGCAGAATGTGTAAGAAAACGTAAGGGGAAGTAGATTACACCTGGATAGGATGAAATAAGATATTAGATAATAGCGAACTAACTCATCTGCTACTCACAAGATAGCTGGTGATAAGTAACTGCTTATATAGCAAATAATTATAATATAATAGGAGCATCGAAATGTATTACATATACGAGAGTATAAGAAGTGCATTTCACGATGCTCCTATTTAATAATCTAATGATATCTGACTTATGAAAATTGAACCTATATCAATTATATTAAATTATTTGATTCATCCTATCTACAAGCTTTATAAGATCTTCTTCATTGTATAATCCTCCACCTGAGTATAGCAGGGATCGTAAGGGCGACTCTTTGAATATGGTAGATATTACTTCTGAGGTTGATTCTCCCATCGTATCGTTATCAGAAGTTTCGCTTAATGATTGATACATATTAATTATGTCTTTTGCGATCGCTTTTAAATTCGGATCGGCCATAATATCACCAATGGTACTATTAAGTGAATAAACCTGTGGAAGCTTAACAGTTGCTTCGAGCTCTATGCTTGCCTTGCATTCAATATTCCGAGAAGACTTACCAACTAAGATGTGATAGCTTCCGGCTTCAACATACCAGTCGTGTATTTCCGTATTATAATAGGCGAAAGCACGTTTACTAAGTTCAAAGGTCACAGTCTTTGTTTCACCCGGCTGCAGATATACTTTATCGAACCCTTTTAACTCCTTTTTCGGACGAATAACCGAGCTGTTAACAGGGGAAACATATAGCTGAACGATTTCTTTACCGGCCATGGATCCGGTGTTCGTTATTTTCACAGTTACAGTCACAGTATCGGTATCCTTCATGGAATTCTTATTAAGCCGTAAGTCAGTATATTCAAAGGTAGTATAGCTTAATCCATGACCAAACGGGAATAATACATCCATATTTTTCTTATCATAATAGCGATAGCCTACGAAGATGCCTTCCCGATACTCAACGACATCCTTTTCCCCTTTGTAAAAGAGATAGGAGGGGTTATCCTCCAGCTTAAGCGGAAATGTCTCAGCTAGCTTACCACAGGGATTCGCTTTACCAAATAAGACATTAACCGTTGCTTCGCCGACAGCCTGTCCACCCAGATATACTTCAAGAATAGCTTTTACCTTATTTGCCCAGGGCATTTCCACCGGAGAACCATTATGTAGAACAACCACTGTGTTCGGTTGAACCGCACATACTGCTTCAATCAGATCATTTTGGCATTTAGGCATGGACATATGGGTTCTGTCATAGCCTTCTGATTCAAAGGTATCAGGAAGTCCGGCGAAGATAACTGCAACTTCACTGGCTTTTGCAGCTTCAACAGCCTCCTTGAATAGAGTCTCATCCGTAATATCCTCTTTTGTTTCATAGCCTTTCGCATAGTTAACTTCAGTAAAAGCTTTCACTGCCTCCAGAGCGCCGACAACTTTATATGAATTTATATGGGAACTGCCGCAGCCCTGATATCTTGGCTCGTCAGCAAATTTGCCGATAAATGTTATCTTAGTGTCCTTACTTAGCGGAAGAATTGAGTCATTCTTTAATAGAACCATAGATTCTTCTTCAACCATTCTTGCAAGCTCATGATGCTTATCCTTATCAAATATCACATTATTCTTCTTACCATCCATACTTCGGAAAACGATATTTAAGATACGTGTAACTGCTTGATCCAATACTGCTTCATCAAGTTCTCCCTCCTGTACGGCTTTCACAATTTTGGCATCGTTTATTCCAAAGGAATAAGGCATCTCCAGCTCCAAACCGGCAGCCAGACCCATAACACGATCATTTACGGCACACCAGTCACTTATAACAATACCATCGAAATTCCACTCATCTCTCAGAATATCGGTCAGATATTTTTTGTTTTCTGAAGCAAATACACCGTTGATTTTGTTATAGGAGCTCATTACGGTCCAAGGCTTGGCATTGACAATTACACCTTCGAAGGCGGCCAGATAGATTTCTCGCAAGGTCCTTTCATCTATCTCAGAACTGGAGGTCATACGCCGGTATTCCTGATTGTTAGCCAGAAAATGTTTCGGACTTGTGCCGACATTTTTGCTCTGAACACCTTTAATATGATTTGCTGCCATCTCACTGGAGACATATGGATCCTCCGAAAGATATTCAAAATTACGTCCGCAAAGAGGAGAACGCTTGATATTTAAAGCAGGTCCTAAGATAACATTTACCTCCTCGGCCTGGCATTCATCCCCTAATGCCTCGCCTACTGTCCTGATTAAATCTCTATCAAAGGAAGAAGCCACAGCACTTCCAGTCGGAAAGCATACGGCTTTAATGCTTTCATTGATTCCCAAATGATCTCCTAGGACTTCCTGCTTCCTGAGTCCATGAGGTCCATCAGCAACCATAATATTTGGGATATTCAGACGTTCAATAGGCTTTGTATGCCAGAAATCGAGACCGGAGCAAAGACCTGCCTTTTCCTCCAATGTCATTTGAGAAACTAGTTTTACGATATCCATAGATATATAACCCCTTTCACTTACTTTTATATATATTATAAGAAATTACCGTTAAATAATCCAGTGATATTTAGCAAGTTGATAGTTTTCGTCTGGAAAAATAATTTTCTGTAATATAGAAACACCCTGTTATCAAAAAGATAATTCAATAACCTTGATATCTACACACTGATCACCTTTATTTACTATATTCTGATTGGAATATTTAGGACGCTGTGATATGATATGGGATATATTAATAAGCTAGAAAGGCTCGTTAAGTATATTATTAATTTACAGATATGACTTACAGTGATCTATACTAACTATTTTTATTTGAAGGGAAAGGGATACCCTATGAAATATGACTGTCTTATAGTAGATGATGAAACAGATCTGGCAGCAGCCACCTGTGAATATTTTAATATGTTCGGAATTAGTTCGGCATATGTCAGAACTTCAGAGGCATGTCTTGATTTTTTGAAAGAAAATCAGGTGAAAGTGCTTCTGTTGGATATCAACCTGGAAAATGAAAGTGGTTTTACTCTTTGTAAGAAACTTAGGGAACAGTTAAATATCCCGATTCTGTTTATCAGTGCAAGACAGAGTGATGATGATATATTAATAGCATTAAATATAGGTGGGGATGATTATATCAAGAAGCCTTATTCCCTGAGTGTTCTACTGGCAAAGGTTAAGGTTATTATAAAAAGATTTGATATTATTGATACGAAGAAAGAAGCGTCAGAAGCAATTTTGATTGATGAGGATGCCAGAAAGATTTATGTAGAGGGTAAGGAAGTAGTTCTTAAAAACAAAGAATACAATCTTTTTGCCTATCTATATCAGAATCGCAATAAAGTAGTTCCTAAAGAAGAATTATTTCAAAGAATATGGGGAGATGAATTCTTCAGCGATGGAACTTTGAATGTACATATCCGCAAAATTAGAGAAAAAATAGAGAGGAATCCGAATGAGCCAAAGTTAATTAAGACGATATGGGGAATCGGATACATATTGGAGTTATGAAATTAAAAATCATACTGATCCTATCGAGTCTTAGCTTGATCATTACCTGTGCTCTAATGGAAAGGTATATTGCTTCGCAGCAATATAATGCATGTGATATCATTGAGGTTAATGATTTATATAAGGATATTGAAAATGATTTGAAAACAAGACCGGTTCCTGAGATTGAGGAGCGTTATGACTGCAGGATAATCCTAAGGTCAAAGGATAATTACACCAATGAACTTTACCACGCTATTCGTAATTCTGATGTCATCTTGGATTATATGGACGATGATAAGCTGATCGGAAAAATTATATTTCCTGCTAACTCCAACACGTTTTTAGAGCTGAAGAAAAAGCTGTCTGTTTCCATAGCAATATTTTTCTTGGTCTTATTATTGATTATCTATTCAGTGACTTTTTGCCTTTATCGATGGGTCATTCATCCGTTTCAGAGATTGAAATACTTTGCGAGTAATATTTCTGTGGGGGATCTTGAAATACCGCTCACCATGGATCGGGCGAACTATTTTGGTGCATTTACAGAAAGCTTTGATATGATGAGGGATGAGCTTAAAAGAGCAAGACAGGGGGAGTATGAGGCAAATAGAAGTAAGAAGGAGCTGGTAGCCGAGTTATCCCATGATATCAAGACTCCGGTCGCAACCATTAAGGCTTTGTGTGAGCTTTTGGAAGTCAAAGTGAAAGATGCAGACACCATAGCAAAGCTCCAAACTATTCTTCAGAAAGCAGATGTCATTGATAAATTAATTAGTAATATGTTTCATGCAACGCTCGAGGAGCTTGAGGTATTGAAAATAGAACCTAGGGAGGAATTAAGTACAATCATTCCCCCAATGTTTGAGGACTTGAACCATTATAATAAGATTCATATTAGAAATGAACTGCCGGGTTGCCTGATTTATTGTGATAAACTACGGTTGAATCAGGTACTTGATAATATCATTCATAATTCCTATAAATACGCAGATACGGATATCGATATTACCTACCATGAAAATAGCAATTCAATAGAGATTGAGATAAGGGATTATGGCAGCAGAGATATAGGGGATGATCTTCCCTTGGTATTTGAAAAGTTCTATCGGGGTAAAAACACCTCCAGTCACTCAGGCTCCGGACTGGGTCTATACCTTGCCA
The DNA here is from genome assembly GCA_023393095.1 of Bacillota bacterium. GTDB lineage: Bacteria > Bacillota > Clostridia > Lachnospirales > Lachnospiraceae > Mobilitalea. The sequence continues at coordinate 59,508 of JAEWMT010000094.1, read as the reverse complement.
AACAGTTTATGGAGGGAATGGAAGGCGGCATTGAATGCAGATCGGAGCAGGGTTTTATAGTTAAGCTTACGATTAAGAAAATATGAGATAGTGATTGTGTAAATGCTTGATAAAATCAGCATTTTAGTTTGATAAAGAAACCACCTGTTCTGATATTTCTATTCTAGGCTTCGATGTAAAGTTGGAATTCACTAATGGTTTTCTTAGATGGTAAGGACAGGACTGAAAAAGAGCAACTCCTCGCTACACTCGTCAAACACGCTCTTTTTCAGTCCTTAACCATCTTCGAAATCCATAAGTGAATTGACCAACTTAACATAGGCGCCTAGAATTAAAATATCAGAACTGATGGTTTTTAATAGAGGTTACATGCTGATTTTATCAAGCATTGCGCTACTTTAAGAACTAGGGTTAAGAATCAAAAATATGTAATACTTTATACCCCTACCTAATGATCCGGATTAGTCATATCATCCATTCTTTCGTTTATCAGCCCATATTATATAGTTGTTTAGATTAATTTCAGTTTAATACATATAAGCTTGCTTATAGTGAATTGACTATAAACAAGCTTTCTACAGAAAGATGTAGCATTCAATGTAAATATAGATGCTTGTAGTAATCGGGTAACGGATAATCTTCTACATGCTCAAATTTTAGTACTTCTGGATAATTAGGGTATGATAAGTCTATTGAAAGCCTGTCTTTTCCCACCGTTATGTGTGGCCCGATAAATGGTTCAACTTCTATATTGATGATAAAATGCCATGTACGATAGCCATTCGGCCGTTCTATATTCAAAATTTTTATTGATGTTTGATCATATAAAGGTGACTCAGTAAAAATATTTTTATAATAGTCGATAACTGCTTTATTAATCACAGGAGCAAGAGCGGTAATGATAACATCTTGATATAATACATCCTGAGATTTTTCTTCAGCTTGCTTTGCCGTGGTATTAACAAAAGTATTTTTTATAGTGATGATAACTACAATAAAAAGAATTATAGTTATAGCTAATAGGCTCTTTTTGTACACAGACTCACTCCATCTCACTGATTCCCTTTATGTAGTATACTAATATATTATTTCAATAGCATTGCTATAATGTCATTAGAATTGAGAAAAAGAGTACATTAATGTTGATTTTGGATTTATAAAATTAAATTATTTCTCATGATCTAGAGAATAATACTTATAAAATTTTCTCTACTAAAATCCAAGTTTTTCTTGACTCTAATCAACATAAATAAATTTTATAGTTCATCAAAACATGGTATTTAAGAATTAGATAAGAATTTAATAAAGTTTCGAAAAAGACTTACTAATATTTAGCAGCTATAATAAGACTATAAGATTGCAGTGTTGTGATCTTATAGTCTTTTTTATAATGGAGGGAAAGTATGAATCAGATCTTAGAAGCAAATAACTTGTGCAAATCCTATTCAAGCGGAAGTGTTTTGCAACATGTATTAAGAAATCTAAATATAAAAATATATGAAGGTGATTTTACTGTAATTATGGGGAATTCAGGTTCGGGTAAATCAACACTGTTGTATGCGCTATCAGGTATGGATAAACCAACACTTGGAACCATTCATTACCGTAGTGAGGAAATCAGTAAATTTAATAACGATAAGCTTGCTATTTTCCGCCGCAGACACTGCGGATTTGTATTTCAGCAGATGTATCTGAATGACACAATGAGTGTGATGGATAATATCATGATCAGCGGACTTTTAGTAAATAAGGATAGAAAAGTGCTAAAAAAGAAGGCAGAGAAGTTGCTTCAGGCTGTTGGACTTGACGCGGAATGCTACAATAAATTTCCGAGCCAGTTATCCGGCGGAGAAGCTCAGAGGGTTGCTATTGTAAGGGCTCTAATTAACTCGCCGGAAATCGTATTTGCGGATGAGCCGACCGGTGCTTTAAATTCACAGAATGCGACGAATGTATTGGATGTTATGACTGAGATCAACCGCGAGGGGCAGAGTATCGTCATGGTAACTCATGATATGAAAACTGCCAGAAGAGCGAATCGGATACTCTACCTGAAGGATGGAATTATCATAGATGAACTAAATCTTGGAATGTATGTAAAGGGTGATACCGAGCGTCATGATACTTTAAGAAAATTCCTTGAGAGAATGGGATGGTAAAGCCAAGGAGGTGGGGGTATGAAAGTACAGCACATATTTAAATTTTCTGTATTCGGGATAAGCACCATTTTATTTAAACGCAAAGCGCCAATTCTCGGCACGATTATAGTAACGGATCAATGCAATTTATCTTGTAAGCATTGTTCTGTTAATAACATTACTGCTAAGATCTATCCGTATCATCAGATTAAGGCGGAGATGAAGCTGTTATATAAAAAAGGTATTCGCATTCTGTTCTTTTGCGGTGGTGAAACCTTTCTATGGAAGGATGGGGACAAAACCATCAGGGATCTGGTAAAGGAAGCAAAGAAAATGGGATTTCTGATTGTAAATGTGGTTACCAATGGCACATTTAAGCTTGATTTGCCGGAAGCAGATCTTATATTGCTTAGCCTTGACGGTGATAAGAAAGCGCATAACATGATTCGAGGAGATACCTATGATGCGATTATTAATAATATCGATCATGCCACAGCGGATAATATTTGTCTTTATATGGCGATCAACCAGATCAATAAGAGTACCATAGAAAGTGTGGGTAAAGTCGCTAAACAGCATAAAAATGTACGCGCAGTATCCTTTAATTTTCATACTCCCTATCCAGAAACGAAGCATCTTGCACTGACTGTTATGGAAAAAGAGAAATGCTGTCAGACAATCAAGCAGATGATGAAAAGGGGCTATCCCATTTTCAATTTAAAAAGTGCTTTCCGCTATATTACGAATAACAGCTTTCGGGTACCATGCCATCAATGCGTTGTAATTGAAAATGGAAAAATATCAACCTGCGGAAGATGTATTGAGGTACCTGGATTATGTGAGAAGTGTGGTTACTTCTTCGCTGCCGAATATTCGTTAATTTTCAGCGGAAAGCTTCGTGTAATCTTTGAAATGCTTACAACATACTTAAGATACCTATAGTGAATTTTTTATACCGTCGAAAGACGGCAGAACGGAGTTTGAAATGAATCCTATTACAACCGCAACTAGAATGTGGCTTACAAGATCAACAAAGCCGTTTCTGTTTACGAATGAGAATGATAATGAGTTATTTTATACGAATACAAATAATCTTGGGTTGTATATTCATATCCCATTTTGCAGGAAGCTATGTAGCTTCTGTCCGTACTGCAAAGTGAAATACGATGCTCAGCTATGTGAAGATTATATAGACGCACTGATAAAAGAGATAAATTATGTTGGTAAACAAGGATCACAGAAAAAGGTGGTAACCAGTCTATACTTTGGTGGAGGATCACCTGCACTGGCAGCAGACAGATTAATTGAGATAATTCATGCGACACAAGCTCATTTTGAGATAAAGCAGGGCATTGGAATAGAGCTTCATCCTCAGGAGGTTACCGTCGATTGCTTAAGAAAGCTAAAGGAGTCAGGCATTACGAAAATCAGTATAGGAATTCAATCTTTTCAGGATGACTTTTTAGAGATACTGGGTAGGGAGAAAATCAATTATAATAATATGTTTGATGCACTGAAAGAAGTCACTTTTGATACTGTTTCCATGGATTTTATATTTGCATTACCCGGTCAGACCTTTGAGTTGTTAAAACGTGATATCGATACCGCTTTTGAAAAAGGAGCAAATCATATTGCTATCTACCCATTCATTGATTTTACCTTTGCAAATCACAATGTTAAGAAAATAAATAATTCTAAAAAACGAAAAATGCTGGATGATATTACAATTTACTGTGAAAAGCAGGGCTACACCAGGGATTCCATATGGACCTATTCCTCAGAAAAAGGGAAAAAGTATTCTTCGATGACTAGAGATAATTTTCTGGGATTTGGTTGTTCCGCTACCACATTACTGGAAGACCGATTTAAAATCAATACATTTTCTGCCAAGGAGTACATAAGGCTTATAAATACCGGCAAATTAGCAACATCATTAACGGTTCGGTTTACCAGACGACAGCGTATGATTTATTATCTCTTCTGGACAGCCTATACAACTAGGATTAGCGCGAGGGATTTTGAAGAATTCTTTGGTGTACCGTTAAAAAGTAAATACCGTTTTGAATTATGGATTGCCAAATGTTTCGGTTATATTACTGAAAACAACGGAACTTATGTGATGACAAGAAAAGGAGCTTATTATTATCATTACTATGAGAATTTCTATACACTTTCTTATATTGATAAGATGTGGGGGATCCTTCGTAAGGAAGCCTTTCCACAGAAATTAAAACTTTAATATAATATTTTTAACAAATCGAAAAATCTAAATAAGTTTGATGATATTTAAATAAATGTTTTCTGACGTTAATGTTATGAGGAAAGTGCGGAGGGATTATATGAAACTTTTTATGATTGCAAGAAGTAATATTAGAAAAAACAAGAGTATGACCTTTACTTTGGTGGTCTTAATTATATTTGCGGCAATGCTGCTTTACATTGGCACCAGCGTATTAATGGAAATGAATTCGTTCCTGGACGATAAAAATAAGGAGTTAAACGGTTCGGATTTTACTGTTTTTGCACCTTTCAAATATGAAACTCCGATACTTGGGCTATTAGATAAAATGGATGAATTTAATCAGATGGAACAGGTAAAAGCAGTATCAGCTCCATCAGAATTTCAGAACACAACCATGAAGGAGAAAAGCCAGTCCATGGGTTGTGTAATACTGAATGCGGATGATTCCGAAAAGATATCCAAGCTGAAAATATTAGATCAAGGGGATAAAAAGCTTTCAAACTCTATCATCTTACCATATTATCTAAAGGTTGCCAAAGGTTATAAAACGGGAGATAAATTAACTATTACCTATGATGGAAATGTTCACGAATTTGTAATCTATGGATTTGCAGAAGATATTATGTTCGCTGTTCCAAGTAATTTTTCTTATTATAAATGCTATGTATTTGATAATGAATTTAACAAATTATATAATGAGGAAAATGACTCAAAGTATTTTCTCATAAAGACAAGCATGAACCCACTTACAGATACAAAACAGTATCATGATCAATTTATTAAGAAATTGAATCTGGAGATTCCTGAGTCAATCAGCTTAATTAATGTATTGGACTACAATTCCATGAAAGTGGGGGTAAGCATCTTTTTTACCATCATTATGGTAATTCTTATCGTCTTCTCAGCAATTATCATGTTGATTGCCCTGACGGTAATCCGCTTTGCCGTTGTAACATATATCGAAGGAAATATTAAGAATATCGGTTCCATGGAGGCTTTGGGGTATACGGGTCGGGAGCTTGTATTTGGTACGGTGCTTCAGTTTGCCCTGATAACCTTTGTTGGTGTTATCATAGGAGTTATTATCGCTATCTCTGGGGAAGGTATCATAACCAACATGGTTTCCTCTTCCATTGGATTGGCATGGAACAGTAACGCTAATCTTACTGCCGTTTTGATTAATATTACAGCGATTATGCTTTTGGTAACGACAATTACCTATATAACCTCTGCTAAAATAAAGAAGATTACACCAATCATCGCTTTGCGAAGTGGTATTGATACGCATAATTTCAAGAAAAACTATTTACCATTATGTAAGAATAATTGGAATGTAAATATAGCGGTGGGATTAAAATCCTTAATGCATAACATGAAACAGAATATTACGATTTTCATTATTGTCACATTAATGTCCTTCGTCTGCGTCTTTGCATTTACTGCTGATTTTAATTTCATTGTAGACAATACTTCAATGCTTAGACTAATAGGTTTGGAAAAGTCACATCTTACGATAAATTATATCGGAGAAGATTCCATCAAAGTATTTAATGAAATTAGCCATATGGATAAAGTCAGTAAGACAATTCGGCTTTCAATAAACAGGAAGACGTTATATAAGGACAATGAGGAAATAACACCGGCGGTTTCCGTATGCAACGATTTTAGTCAGCTTAAGATTAATACCATAGTAAAAGGAAAATATCCGGAGCATGACAACGAAATTGCAGTAACCACACTTGTTCTGAAACAATTGCATGCAGAGCTTGGGGATGCGATAGCCCTACAGGGAAATGAAGGGAAGAAGGATTACTTTATTGTTGGAATCACACAGCAAATTAATAATCTAGGAAAGGGCGCCTGTATTACAGAAGAAGGGATGAAAAGAATTAATCCAGCATATATACCCTCCGACCTGTATGTTTATCTCAACAGCAGTAATGATATAAAATCGGTGACAAAAGCGATTGAAAAAAAGTATTCCGATATACCGCTTAATGTAAATAACATGGAGGAGGAATATGATACAATACTGGATTCCTTTAATCGTTCCATTACTGCTCTTTGTATCGGTTGTATTGTCGTTACCTTATGTATCATTTCCCTTATTTTATATTTATTGATAAAAATAAAGCTAATTAAGGAAAGAGTACGAATTGGAGTCTCAAAAGCCCTTGGTTATACAACAAAACAGTTAATTTTACAAGTAATATGCAGCTTTTTCCCTGTCTGCGTTCTTGGGACTTTCGTTGGGACTATGGCAGCAATGTTCTTAATCAACCCCATATTGGCTTACTTGCTATCAATTGCAGGAAGTATTCAGAATAGTCATTTTCAGATCAGCCCGATGCTAATCATAAGTACCTTTTTGGCGATTTCCCTGTTTTCCGTTATCGTAACGGCCGTTGTTTCCAGATCTGTTAGGAAAATAACTCCCTGTGAACTGTTCCAGTAATCACATAAATCTGATTAAGTGTGGTGTTGAATATAGCATAGTTTGCTTTAATATGATAAAATATTATTTAATTATTTTATACAGATATAATTAGATAATTGTGAAACCCATAAATTATAGATAATGCATCCTCGAAGGAAGCATTGCAGCGGAGTAATATGTATCTGCTATGTACACAATGACAAAGACGATATAGTTTCTCAATTACCTAAAATGATTAGGGGAGGATATCAATAATATGGAGATAAGCTACAGACACAGTATAGCCCTGGTAAAGGACATTGAGGCTTCCAAGCATTTTTATGCAGATATTATCGGACTTACGATTTGTAAGGGATTTGACAGTTTCATACTGTTTCAAGATAACTTTGCAATACATAAAGCAGACCTGTTTTATCAATATATTAACAAACCCTATTATGGGGAGAAGATGGGGCATGATAATGTTGATTTCTATTTTACTACTTCAGATTTGGAAGGCTTTAATCGCAAACTGAAAGAGGAACAGGTGACTTTTATTCATGAAATTCGTAAGTATGAATGGGGAGAAAGTGTAATCCGCATATATGATCCGGATGGCCATATATTGGAGATTGGCGATGCTCATAGTCAGGCATAATCAATAATTATTTATATTTAAAATAAAAATCAGGGTGCCACTCACTAAAGATAGTATAATAAAATACTTTAATTGAGCGGCACCCTGTTTCTATTATTTTATCTACTTATATATTGATGTTATTAAGCGAAGTATAATGTTTTAACATTGAAATTTCTTACGAAGTACGAGGTTTGCCCAACACATGTCATCATTAACGTAAATCAATGAATATGAGGCTGTCGCAAAATAACCTACAGTGATATAAGGTACTCCGCATAATCTCCTTAATGCACTGTTTGGAAGACATGTTTTCTATTTTGTATGTCAAATACGAACATTTATGTACGAATATGACATACAAAATCGAGAATGTGTCTTCCAACCTGTGTGTGTGGAGATTATGCGGAGTACCTTATATCATATATGCCTAAAATGCGACAGCCCCATATTCATCCCTTTGCATAAAGCTGACGCTCAGACCAGTTAGATATTCAAATCTCTGTTCTTATAAAAGTAATAGGACAGAGCTGAAAGGATGACGGCCAATGCAAGCGCAAGTATAACAATAACAACATTAAGCCCATTACCATTAGCTATTTCAGAATAGCTAAAGTATTTAAATGGAGATAGTACGTTTAATGCATCTAGTCGATCGGTCAGATTGGTTATTACAGATATCATATATCCCGCTATCATAATTCCTGCACCAATGGAACCGGAAGCCTTTGGCTTCTTAAGGACGGCAGCAAGTAAAGCTCCAAGTGACAGAAAAATAAGCTGTACGAAGAACAGACTAAGATTAAATATGATTATTTCACTAGTAATATCCTTTCCTTTATTAAAGGCAGATACCGCCATAATAGAGGATAACAGGGTAACAATATTAAAGATAACAATATTAAATAAAGCTGCTAGAAACTTTTGTGTTACTATCGCAAATCTGGATACCGGCTTGACAATGATGAATTCCGTCGTTTTATCACGTTCTTCCTTTGCAATGATATTACTTCCTAATAATACCGCATGAACAGCGGCCGTTAACTCTAGGTATAAAAATAAAAATGCATAAAATCCACTCATCGATGTTACATCAAGAGTACCCATTCCAAAAAAAGCCTTCAATGTCCTAGGCATTTTGGATAAGACATCACTGCTGACGCCACCCCCGGAATATGCGGTATATTTACTCATACCGCTGAGAACCAGTAATGCCATACAGATACTCCATATAATTAAAGCTTTTCTGTTTGCTTTCAATTCTCTAATAAAAATATTCATAGTGACCTCCATAATGACCTTGCGGCATAATTTTGTATTCTACATTTTATAAAGATTAACTACTAGGTTAACTCACAGCATGAATATCCTTATTTTTATATATGATATAGGTCGAAGCGATACATACCGCAATAATTGCTACACCTAGGATTAGGTATGGAAGCTCATAGCTTGAGTGATCTAAAATATATTTAATATCATAATATTGAAATGGTGATAAAAATCGCAATGACTCCTTATTTTCTCCTGTTGCAAGAATTGCTCCGATGATATAAAAACCGAAAACAAAACCAAGAGAAATCGGAAGAACACTTTTAAGCTTATTAAAGAATACCGATACAATCATACCAATCGCAAGGAAGATAAGCTGTACGAAGAACATGGTTAGATTCACCATCAAAAACAGCTTATTACTGTAATCCCCCCTCTTAACAATATTTGCAAGAGTGAGAGAGATGACATAGAAGATGGTATCTGTAAGTACAAGGGTTGTAAATGCAGCAAACAGCTTTCCAGTCACTATGGAAGTTCTTGAAACCGGCTTTACGAGTAGAAAATCCGCCGTTCTTTCCCGTGCTTCCTTAGAAAGAATGGATACACCAAGATTCATCGCCTGAATGGTACCGCAAAGTAGAATAAAGCTAAAAATCATGGAATAGAAGCCAATCAGAGTAGAAATATAATCAATGTTGATACCAAGCATTTCCCTTATGGTAGCAGGATAATTTGATAAGAGCTGTTTGTAATCCAGCGCATCATTTGCTACCGAGGGATAAATGGAAAGAAACAGTAGGGATAATGCTGCCATAGAGCATGCCCATATGATAGCAGATTTTCTTAACGATTTAAGCTCGTTCATGTAAATGTTCATACAGATTAATCCTCCTTTGCATAATAATGCATAAAGATTTCTTCCAGATCCGGCTCTTCAATAGATATATTCCGAAGCTCTATTTCTGCAATCTTTTTCATGATTGAGTTGAGATTGCCTTTAAAAATGAAATTGGCTGTATTGCCTTTGACTACGATGTTATTTACACCGTTTATTTCAATTGCTTCCTTTGACAGCTTTGATTTTGCTTCAATACTGATTCGCTTATAGCTGTTCTCCGACAGGGTACTCATTTTCTCCAGTTTAATGATTTTGCCTTCCTTGATGAAAGCAACACGGCTGCACATCTTCTGTACTTCGCTGAGAATATGTGAGGAGAAGAATATCGTTGCTCCCTTTTTGTTTTCTCCAGCAATAAGATCAAAGAATTTCTGCTGCATCAAAGGGTCCAAACCGCTGGTGGGCTCATCCAGTATGATAAGCTTTGGTTCATGGAGAAGACCCTGTACAATTCCTACTTTTTTCTTATTTCCGAAGGAAAGATCATCAATTTTCTTTTTCAGATCCAGATCCATTATCTCTGCCAGCTCTTTCATTCGTTTTGTACAGTCTTTTTTATAAAAGCTTGCGGAGTATTTTAACAGATCTATGACACGCATATTATCATAATAAAATACCTCGGACGGAAGATAACCAAGCTCAGCTCTTACTTCCGGATTCTTTATGCAATCCTTTCCGAAGATGGTTGCACGACCGCTCGTGGGATAGATCAGTCCTAGTAAAGTCCTGATTGTTGTGGACTTACCAGCACCGTTCGGACCGATAAATCCGAATACTTCTCCTTGTTCAACGGTAAGGTTTACATCGATGATACCTCTTGATTTATGATAGTTTTTAGTTAAATTCTCGATTTCTATTACATTCATGCTTTTTCCCTCCCAAATATTGATAAGTTAATATTTATCCAAGTCGGTGATTCCTGCACTTTCTAAAGTGGAGTCGTAGAAGTTTTCTATTCTAGTTCAGATATTCCTCCTTATAGAAATGATCTCTCATTAGTTTCATACATGCATAGTACTCTCCGATGGATTCCTCCAGATTATCATTTGTAAATCCTTTGGCATTAACACCATTTGCAAAGCCTTCTGCCATCCATAATAATATTTTCATTACAAGCCCTGGGTCAACCGTGTCTTTGAACTTAGTGGTGTCCATACCTTCAAATACTATCTTATTACGGAAGCCTTCACTCTCGGATAGGATATTTTTAATATCATCCTTAACTTCGATATCCTGTTCAAAATAAATGCAGCTTAAAAAGGATAAAATAGCCGGATGAATTTTCAGAACCGATAGCTTTATATCGGATGCCTGCATAATTCGATCAAAGAAATCCGTCATATGCATATCAAATCTGTCATTCACTTCCTTCATGATTAGATCACCGCAATAGCGAATCAAATAGAGGTACAAATCTTTCTTGGTTCCAAAATAGTGGAACACCATCGCCTTTGAAATTCCCGCTTCGACGGCAATGTCGTTGACAGATGTTTTCTTATACCCATTTGTTCCAAACGTAGTTAAAGCGGCGTCAATAATTTTATTTTGTTTTTCAACTGGTAAACTAAAAAACTTATCCAAAATAATCACCTCATAAGTATTGACCGAATCGGTTTATGAAATAAGCATAGCACTATCGACCGATTTGGTCAATATAAAAATAAACAAAAACCATAAATTATAATTATAATATTATTTTAGCTCATCATAACCCAAGTAACTTATGAATGAATAATACAACTAGGTATAAGCGCCAATTTAATGATATTATAACCTATGGTTTTTATTCGGTAACTTTATTATTTAAACCCCGGAAAATGTAAAATTTAAGCAAACTCTTTGTTTTACTTAATCTTAATCGAAAGACAAGGCAACCCCTTATCTATCTTCTTTAGCTCTTTTTGACTTAGCCTTTTTTATTTTATACAGTCGAAAGGCAGTCAGTATTGCTCCAAAAGCACTGATAGAGGCAGCGGTAAGATATGCACCTCTCATACCATAGACAAAGACATCATCCTTACCGTTTATATAGGTGGATACCTGATATCCAAGCTTACTGCTCATTCTGCTGTACAAAATCAGAATTGCTATAGATGTACCGGAGATCATACCTAAATTACGGATCAGTGCATTAACGCTTCCGGAGATTCCAAGCATATTACGGGGTGCATTTGCCATAATCAGTGACGTATTCGGGGACTGGAATAAACCATTTCCCAAGGACATGATTACAATAAATATTATCAACATATACAGGCTGGAATGTTGCGTTAAGGTAGACATAAGAAAGAGCCCCGTACTGTTTGCCACAAGTCCAAGAAAGGTTAAAAACTCCGACCCAATCTTATCTGATAAATAACCGCTGGTAGGTGCGACTATGGACATAACAAGCGGATACACAGTCATAACCAGTCCGGTAAATGCAGGGGAGTAATTTAATGTGTTCTGCAGATAAAAGGGTTGTATTATCATTACACTGTTAATCGATAAAAAGGAGATATAAGCGCAGAAGATGCTTAAGGAGAAAAGCTTATTATGAAAAAGACTTAACTCCAGCAGCGGATCCTGTGTTCTTCTTTCCTTTGCAATAAATATAATAAAGGTAATAATAGCAGTAGCAAAACCTGCAAATATTACCGGATCAGAGTATCCATAATCCTCCCCGGTGATCAGGGACAAGAATAAGGTGATAATACATATAGCGAATAGAACAGAGCCAAGGGTATCTAGTTTTCCTTCTGTGGCCTTATTTGACTTTGGAATATTTTTTAATGCAGAAAAAAATACAAAGATTCCGATAGGAACATTAATCAGGAAGATATATTTCCAACTGAAATGAGAGATAATAAATCCACCGATTGGAGGACCGGCCATGGAACCAAGTGCTACAAAGGCTCCGGAGATACCAAGTGCTTTACCTCTTTCATTACTGGGGAAGACATGTGTTATAATTCCCTGATTATTGGCCATAGTAGCAGCTGCTCCGATCGCCTGTATTGCCCTAGCAATGATCAGAAAAACTAAGGAATTAGAAATTCCGCATAATAAGGAGCCAAGGGTAAATATAATGATTCCGTACTTAAATATATTTGTCTTACCCTTAATATCACCTAACCGACCAAATATCAGTATTGTTGCAGAGATTACTATCAGGTAGGAAGAAACTACCCAGGCAACCGCTTTCGTGCTGACAGAAAGTTTTTCAGCCATACTTGGCAGAGCAACATTAACAATACTGCCATCAAGAGTTGCCATAAATGTCATAAGGACTACATTAAATAAGATTATCATCCGATTTTTATAGATTTTATCACTGGTCTGTTCCATAAATATTATCCTTCCGTATTAAGTCGAGTTTTAAAGTCATTAAGAATTTCTAAAACTCATTCATTCATTCGTCAATATATAATTTTACAGATTATCTGTATGTTATACGTAATTTATACCGTTACATGCATTTATTTTAAGAGCAGGGTCAATATATGTAATCAATGAATACTTACCCAAAATATTATGTAAGTAATCCAATCGTTCTTCGTAAGATTTAAAGTTTTATAGTGTATAGATAATATTGATTTAGACATAATAATTTTACAGAACTGAATAAAGGGGTAGGTTGAAAAGAAAAACATTATTCAACCGGCAAAAAGCACGGAACGTACTTTTCGCTCAGTATATGTTGCTGCAGAAGCGGCAGATGGAGGTTAATGTGAGCAAGCAGTCAAATCAAAGATATCGTAAGGAAAAGGAAAAAGAACATTTGAAAAGGGAAGGAATAGAGACGAAAAGCTCGGTTTCTTCAGATAGCAACGAGATTCGTGATAAAATTAATAGAGAATTTACCTCCTCAGATAAGACAGACAGATAATAAATATGATATTGTCACTGTATCACAAAGTGCTTTTTATTGTCGATGAAATAAAATGCATTCCGTACAGGATGCGGGCTTCACGGAAAGGAAATTGTTCGGAATGTCAGATATAATACGAAGGGTTGAACTAACCCTCCATACTGTATCTTGCGGCACTTTTAGCGTGGATCAGGGTTGTATCAAACAGAGGAATATCCACACTTTCCTGATTGATTAGCAATCCGATCTCAGTACAACCAAGAATAATACCCTGAGCACCTTGGTCATAAAGTTTACTACAGATTGAAAGTAGCTGCTGCCGTGATGCTTCGTTCATAATTCCGAGGCATAATTCTTGAAAAATGGTATGGTTAATAAATTCCCTGTCGTTTTCTTCTGGTATGATAACCTTAATTCCGTGATCAATTAACTTTGACTTATAAAAATCCTGTTCCATTGTATACCGGGTTCCGAGTAGTGCTACGTTAGTAACAGAATTCTTTAGTAATTCCTCAGCAGTAACTTCGGCAATATGTAATAATGGAACATGCAGTTTCTTCTGAATAGCATCAGCGACTTTGTGCATGGTATTGGTACAGATAATGATAAAATCGGCACCTGCCTTTTCCAGACTGAGTGCTGCGTTAGTTAGAATGTCCGCACTTTTATCCCATTCACCACTAGACTGACATTCTTCAATTTCATGAAAATCAACACTATAAAGGATACATTTAGAAGAATGAAAGCCGCCCAGTTTCTTTTTTATTTCCCGATTTATAATCTGATAGTAAGAAACCGTACTTTCCCAGCTCATACCCCCGATTAGACCGATTGTTTTCATAGACACCTCCACTTTTTGTTTTAAGTCAATAATAATTATTAGCGGAAGTATAGCATAATGACTTATGAATGTAAACAGAAATTAAAAAGAGATGAAATACCTGTAAGGCTGCCTCAACATCTTTGATTATAGGCAGCCTTAACAGATTATTTGATTGAAGTAATCGTATATTTTGTAGAATGTTTATGATGATTATGATGGGAGGGTGAATGGTAGGAGTTGTTAATCTGGTGTGTTGTATCATCCCTGATGATGTCTTGTTCAAACGCACTTACCGTCTTGGATTTCCCTGTAGTATTTGATTTACCTGTAGTTATGTCATCCTTGGTAATGCGTTTATTCGAATTTATATGAAAGCCTATAACAATACCCAGCAAGAAGAATACGATTACCAACAAAATAAATATTATTAAGATATTGGTGCCATTAACCAAACCTGGCAATGTAAGAAATCCGAAAACAGTCAACACATTTCCCATGATATGACACTCCTTTACAATTTATTCACTATTTATATATGCAGCAGGACTAGTTCAAGTTACATATGTTAGGTCTTAATTCTAAGTTTTTGTCATGGGAAGTATTAGAGGGGTAAAATACTTGTATAACATGAAACTCATATGGCAGCATGTTTTCATAAAAATGAATTTTATAAGACAAGAATATCGGATAATACCCGGGCATAAGATGTGTTGAGAGCTTATCTCAATTAGATTTAATGATAGGGGGCTGTATTTTGGAAGGGTATCAGATGATAGTAAGGGAGAAAGTAATACAACAGGATATGTATTATAAAGGTCATCTCATTCTGAGTTATACAATAAAATATCCGAAATTCGTTTCTTCTGAATTTCAAACACTGTCATATAAATTAAATACGTTATACAGAACGAAAGCAGTTATGTATGAAAAATCCAATGTGATGAATCTATTTCAGATGGCTATGGTCGATTATGAGTATTCCGTAATGAACCAATATCCAATTCATCAATTTGAAGCATATGTAACCTTTGCGGTTACCTATAATCAGAATTGCGTACTTAGCCTATACTTTGATCAATATGAATATACCGGCGGGGCACATGGCCTTACGACGCGAACTTCAGATACCTGGGATTTGTTGGGGAGTAGAAAAATGGAGTTAGCCGATTTTTTCCCTAACCGAAGTGATGTTAAGGAATTCATCATACAGACTGTAATACAGCAAATTGAAGTACAATTGGCACAAGGAAATGCAATGTATTTTGATGATTATAAGAAATTAGTTGAAGAGTCCTTTAAAATCAATAATTTCTATCTTACAAACAAAGGATTAGTAATATACTTTCAAGTGTATGATATAGCACCATTTGCTACAGGGATACCGACCTTTGTTATTCCATACGGTCCGGGTGGAGCTATGATGACCAGATGTTGAATAACAGGGACTATTACAATATACATGAAATAAGGAACTCCAAATAATCTTCTCACACAGACTGGAAGACTATCGATTATATATCAAATATTTGTACATAAATGTTTATATCTGATATACAAAATCAATAACATGTCTTCTATACTAAGCATTATGAAGATTACATAGAGTTCCTTATACCATGGAACATTTTGCGATAGTCTCTATAAATTATTGTTGCTATTCTCCGCCTGGGCCACTGCGGGAAGGACCATTGTCCGGAACCTGTGCATGACTATCCTTCATGGAACCACCGGCACTGTTCTTGCTGCTTCCACCGGCACTATTCTTGCTGCTTCCACCGGCACTGTTCTTGCTGCTTCCGGAGGTACTGTTTTTACTACTGCCCGATGAGCTGTTTTTAGAGCTATTACTTTTATTCTTTGCCATGATATCCTCCTTTCTGAAATTTATCTATATTATTTCATGAAAGGAGAATTTTATTCATAGCAGTAATCAGATATGATAATCTTAATTCAATAACCAGGAATATTAGATTTGATTATTTCTATTACTTAAGAACCGATTGTAATGGATCCCATTTTTAAGTGCCCTAATGCTTTATTGTTTAAGTTATATTTATGCTTTGTTAATATTTTTGATTTATACAAATCATCAAATTTTGAATTTTCTTCATTGGTGATAGCACTCTGAACAGCACTTTCATAACGATCTTTAGCATTATTATCCTTCATTCGGACAATATAATAACCGGTCTTATCTGTATAGATTTCACTGATGTCACCGTTATTCATTTTCATCATCATATTCTCAAAATCTTCGGAATAGGTAGTATCGCTCTTGATGAAGCTATCTTCCTTATACCTTAAATCGGTTTCTTTTGTCGGAACGAGCTTTGACCAATCTGAGGACGACTTCGCCTTATCATAATAGCTATTAAGTTTATCATATACAGTCTTTTTCTGTTTATCAGTAAAATCGACGAGCTTTCCATCAGCATCCGTAGATTGTGTGGAAGCATAAATAGTTTCAATTTTATATTCTCTGTAGTCAGTAGTAGAGATACCTGCTTTAATCTTATCCTCGTCAATTTTCAAAGCCTTAATCTGATCCTTACGATAACGGTCGCCAAGGGTTGTCCTACTAAGCATTTTAGTAAGATATGCTTTTGTAAAATTATTTTTCTTAATGATATCTTTTGTGATTTGTCCATTTAGCAGGGAATCAACATTTTGACTAATCGTCTTTTTCTCATCACTAGTTAATTTATAACCATTCGATAATGCTTCCTTGTATAGGACTTCGTATCTAATGGTAGAGTTGATGGCTTCCTCTTTTGCTAAATCACGGATTGTTTTACCGGATTTTTCATCAGATTTTTGATCCCAGTATTTACCGCCCAGCATCTGGTTATAATAATCATAACTGGATTCAACATTATAGAAATAAAAGGATACATCCCTCAGGTGATATTTTTTGCCATCAATCTTCATAAGTGTCGGCTGGTAGAGCTGGTCAAAGAGTAAAGCCCCAATCAGCGCTACAATTAATACGATGGACGTAATAATCCAAGGTTTTGATATACTTGTAATTGGTTTTTCACTTAATTTTACTTCTTTTACTTTTTTGGCTTTAAGTTTTTTGGAATTGTTCACGTTTTTCGCTACCTCCCTATATTATCATAGATTAATTTTAATCATTTTAAGATATAAGTCAATACATAAGGAGGTTGTTCACAAAATATATGTTACAATCTAGTCTTATGGCTAAATGGTAACATATAATTTCGCTCATGTGTGCCTCGGGTTTTCTGTGACTTTGACTTCGCTTCACTCTCAGAATAAACCTCGCGCCATCATAGGCTGAACTGAAACATATAATATACTTATGGTTTACAAATCCTTTGATATATATTATTTCTATGATATAATATACAAGAAATTACAATGCTAGGAAGGGCGTATCATATGGAGTCGATAGATGCTAAAATTATACAAGTAATGAATGAGATTAATAAAGTTGTGATAGGAAAACAAAATATTGTGGGGAAAGTATTGATGGCAATATTGGCAAAGGGTCATATATTACTTGAAGACAATCCCGGGGTAGGTAAGACAACCCTTGCATTGGCATTTTCAAAATCAATGGCTCTGGATTACCATCGTCTGCAATTTACACCGGATGTATTACCAACAGATGTTGTTGGCTTTCACCTACTGAATAAGGACGGGGAAAGTTATCAATATAAACCCGGAGCAATCATGTGTAATCTGTTTCTGGCTGATGAGATCAATAGAACATCCTCTAAGACTCAGTCTGCTCTGTTAGAGGTTATGGAGGAGGGGAAGATAACTGTGGACAGCGTTACAAGGGAAGTTCCAAAGCCTTTTGTAGTTATGGCAACGCAGAACCCGATTGGTTCAATCGGAACACAGATGCTTCCAGAATCCCAACTGGATCGCTTTATGGTAAGACTGACCATGGGATATCCGGATATCAGGAGTGAGATTGATATTCTAAAGAAACGCCAGAATGTTAACCCTCTGGATCATATGTTACGTATTGTAGAGAAAGAGGAAATTCTTGCAATGCAAAACCAGGTGGAAGAGGTATATATTCATGATTCTATTTATGAATATATTACGATACTGGTACATCAAACGAGAATAAATCCTATGATTGAACTTGGAGTAAGTCCGAGAGGCTCTCTTGCTTTGATGAATATGGTGAAAGCATCTGCATTTTTAAATAGAAGAAGCTATGCAATTCCGGAGGATGTAGGGTATGTCTTTAAGGATGTTGCAGCGCATAGAATTATACTAAAGTCAAAAGCGAGAGTTAATAATATTACGGTGGACAACCTCTTAGATAATATTCTGGGAAGTGTAAAAAAACCAAGAATTGTATCAAAAGAAATTTATGCAAATGTTTAGAAAGGCATTGGTGAACGGATGCTTCGGAATAAATTGCGGTATCTGATTTTTTTGGCGTTAGTAGGGTTACTGTCGATTTTATATAATGAGTATTATATTAGTGTTGTTTTCCTGACAATTCTTTTGATACCATTTTTACTGTTCGGTTTATTATGCTATTATTATGGAAGAATAAGGGCAGAACTGGTTCCAATTATTTATATGGCAAATAAGGGAGGCAAGATACCGGTCTCCATTCAGTTAAATAATACAACTATATTTCCTGTTGCTTTTATAAAAATATATATTACGTATAAAAATGCTTATTCATCGAAGATTTATAAGAAAACGATTAGTGCTTCTATGGATTCCAGAACAAAGACCTCGGTTATTTTTAACTTAACATCGCAATACTCAGGCAATATGGAGATAACGCTGGAAGGGATACGATTCTATGATTATTTCAAGATGTTCTCCCTTAAAAGGAAGTTTAAGAGCCAAATAAAGATAGCAGTACTTCCTTCTTATTATGAACTTGAGGATAATGATATTATTAATCGGAATAGTAATTTTATCGAGAGTGATAATTATTCCCCTGTAAAGAAGGGGGATGATCCTTCGGAGGTATTTGAAATTAGAGACTATCGGGAGGGAGATCGTCTACAGAGAGTGCACTGGAAGCTTAGCAGTAAATATGATAAGCTAATGATAAAAGAGTTTAGTGATCCGGTGAACTGCTCCGTACTGATCTTCGTCAATATGTATGTACCGGCAACGGAGAATATGCTTTATTACATGGATGCAATTTTAGAATGCGCGCTAACCCTTTCCTACACACTGATGATGAAAGGGCATATGCATTATTTGTCCTGGTTTGATGAAAAACTGGGAGCCTGCAGGAGAGTATGTATAAGTGCAGAGAGTGATTTATATGAGGCAATTGATGGGCTACTACAGGCCAAACCTTATTCACAAGAACTTGATACATTGTCTACCTATATGGCTGAGTTTACACATGACAGTTATTCCGATCTGATCTTGATCACAGGTGAAGTTTTTGCATCTATGATCGATTCATTGTCTAGACTGAAAGCATACTCAAGGCAATTGTTATATATGAAAAGACAAAAGCGTTCCTTGGAAAATCAGGCTTTTGTAACCGACCTGTTACTAAAGTCCAAGGACGCCGGAATTGATCTGAGGCCAATGGATATCGGAAATATAAGACAGGATATGGTGCAGTCAGATGCACTGTAAGCTGTACGATATGCGTATGTACAGTCTTACGGGTCATGAATCAATGAGATGGCTGTATTAATTTAGAAATGGTGGTGAGTATTTGGATAAAGCTCAACAGGATGGACTTTTTATAGATAATTCATATTTTATTAAAGATGAGAAAAAATCGGGATTTCGGTTATTGGAAAGGGCGATTCAGATTCTTGCTATCATGTTTGGAAGCTGGAGTACCGGGTCAATTTTAATAAAATGTCTGAATATTCCGGTAAATTTATTTATGGTCAATTTGTCAGTGATTCTGTGTTCGGGTATTATGTTTCTTTTATTCATAATACCTTCTTATGATTTTGTTAAACTATTTTTTGCGACTCTCTTTTACGGACTATATTTATTCAGCCGTCTGCCTGCATTAGTAAACAGCTTTTATATATTAGAAAATTTGGTGATTGACAGACTAGTTGCTTGTTACAACTATACGGGCTTCTATTATGAAGCGGATTACTATACCGATGAGGTAGATACAACCCGGCTGGTTATCATGATATTGATACCTATGATTATTATGTTGACAATATCTATTGTAAGAAACCGGTTAGTCAGCCTAACCAGTCTGATTCTATTCCTTCCTGTTTTAATCAGTTTTCTTCTCGGTGTTATACCAAAGGAGAGATATCTTATCGCATACATTGCTTGCGCACTATATCTGGCACGCTCCGGTTTTTCCCTAAAGCGCACGGCAAAAGGCGATTATCTGAAGCTCCTGCATAAGATTAACAGCAGGGTGGCTGTTTGGCTGAGTGTATTTTGTCTGGTACTGTTTTTTATTCTAAAGCTTTGTGTGCCAAAGGAGGAATATAACAGCATAGCAGGGCTAAATCAGATGAAATCGGATGTTCAGTCGGCATTTTTAAATATCTCCATTGAGGATATTACTTCTAAATTCAATGATTATAATCTATTTGAACGTAGTAATACTTCCACAGGAGGCCTTCGCGGCGGAGAACTTGGTAAAGACGGCAAAGTAGTCTATACGAATTCGGAACAGCTTATGATAAAGGCTCCCCTTGATTCTTTATCAGAGGGGATTTATTTAAAAGGATATGTAGGTACAGAATATACCGGTGACAGTTGGGAGGGACATACCGCTGCGGATAGGAAGTTATATGATAAACTGCTTAAGAATACGTTTAATAATAAATTCCAGCCGGTAAATCAGATGAACCAGCTGCTAAAACAGATGGTAAAGAATCTGGAGCCTTATTCTGCGATGGATTTATCCATCCCGGAATATCATATAATTCGGAGTAGAATGACCGTTAAATATATCAATGCTAATAAAAATTATATTTATGCTCCCTACTTTACGAATTATAACCTTCTTGATGAAATACGCTATGAAGATGATTTGTATGCTACTCCGTTAGAGAGAAAAAATAGTTATGAATTTAACTATTACTATAACCTTGCTTTAGGTAATAGTAATAATTCTCTGCTGAAAAATCTGAAGGGAACCAACAAGGATTACGTAAATTACGAAAAGGCCTATCGTAATTATGTTAATCAGGTTTATACCAAGCTACCTAGTAAAGGTCTGGACAGACTTAAGAAGGATTTTACAAAGAAACAAAATGATTTAGAAGATAAAAGTATTTTTGATAAAATAACATATGTTAAGGACTACCTAAATAAAAATACGTCATATACCCTTTCCCCCGGAGAGCTTCCTAAGGGTAAGGATTTTGTGGAATATTTCTTATACGACAATAAAAAAGGATATTGTGCGCACTATGCATCAGCAGCTACGCTTATATTAAGGATGATGGATGTCCCTGCCAGATATGTGGAGGGATATGTTGCAATTAATGATTTGACTGAGCTTCTTAATGATACGAATGAAACTCAGATGGGTACCATTTATTCGCCAGATGGTCGTGAAACATCATCATTACAAAATATTAATTTCAAGCTTACGGATCGAAGTGCACATGCCTGGGTGGAAGTGTATATCGATGGATGTGGATGGATTCCGGTAGATTTTACTCCGGGTTCTTCGATTGAGAATAATGGGGATTTGGTACATGACTTATCCGGTGCCAGTACTTATTTCAATAGCGAGAATAGTAAAGATAATATTACTCCTACAAATGTTCCTACAAAAGCAGCTCCAACAGTGACGAAAGCCCCAATAGATAAAGAAAAAAATAAACCGAAACAGGATAAATCCTCTGATTCTTCAACGATCAGTAAGGAGAACACTATACGGGACACCTTATTTATTATTACCCTTTTCTTATTTGTATTAGCAGCAGGTCTGTTTGTGGTAATCAAAATAAGAAAACACAGAAGATTCACGGGATTAAGTAACTATAATAAGAGAGCATTGTTGATATTTGCACAGACCGAGAAACTTCTGTCCTTAAGCAATTTCCTTCCGGATAGGAAGACCGATCTGGATGATAGTGAGGAATATGTAAAAAGGCATTGTCCTTATATTAAGAAGAAGAAATTTGAATCCTTTATGGAAATAGTTAAAAAGGCGCGCTTTGGCAACAAGAGCATATCGGATGATGAATTGAATGAGATAAAATACTTTCATAAGGATTTAAGCGAAGCACTTTCTAAGGATTTGTCCTTACGAAAGAGACTTCAAATAAAAATACTTACTTGGGTGTCAACACCTAATCCTAAAGAGGTGTAAAATAAAAAATTATTAATGTAAATTTTATCAAGAAACAACTACAACCCTCCATATAATTATGATATACTAAAAGTGTAATGAGGATACCAAACTCGCTTGGGTA
The DNA here is from genome assembly GCA_023393095.1 of Bacillota bacterium. Lineage (GTDB taxonomy): Bacteria > Bacillota > Clostridia > Lachnospirales > Lachnospiraceae > Mobilitalea. The sequence goes on along the minus strand of JAEWMT010000094.1, from coordinate 36,842 downwards.
TCCGATTGGAGCCATAATTGAATAGGGGGGCATGCTATGAATCAAATCATAACGATTAGCAGACAATATGGAAGCGGCGGAAGAGAAATCGGTGAGAAGCTAGCTCAGAAGCTGGGTATTCCGTTTTACGATAATGAACTAATTACAAGGGCAGCCAAAGAAAGTGGCTTTTCAGAAAAAGCCTTTGAAAATGCAGAAAAAAAAGCGACACATAGTCTATTATATTCCATCGTCATGGGTATGGGAGCCTATGGTAATCCGGATGTCGGTTTTACCCATTTATCTTTGGATGATCAGCTGTTTCTGGCACAATCCAATATGATACGTAAGATAGCAAAGGAAGGGCCTTGTGTTATAGTTGGACGGTGTGCGGATTATGTATTAAGGGATTACAAGAATGTAGTTCATGTTTTTATCTGGGCAGATCTGGAATTTCGCAAGAAAAGAGCAATCAGCCTGTATGGATTAAAAGAAAACAAGGCGGAAGAAGAAATTATTAAAACAGATAAAAGCAGAGCAAATTACTATAATTATCATGCGGATGAAAAATGGGGTAAAGCCGAGAATTATCATCTGTCAATAAAAAGTGACTTTATTGGTATTGATAATTCAGTAGATTGCATCTTCCGCTTTCTAGAATGCGGGAAAGGGGAATGAAAGCAGACTGATGAAATGGAAAGATAAAATCAATAGAAAATATTTGCAGATTTCTCTGTATGTGATAATAACCGTAGTAATCATCTACTCTTTAAGCTTGATACTAAAGAATATATCCATTGTGGCTACCTTAGTTTGTGATAAATTAAATTGGGGTGTCAAAGTATTGAAACCCATCATTTTAGGCTTTGTTTTTGCCTATATCATGGATCCTCTCGTAGATATCTTTGAGAAAGAGTACCGCAAGTTAAAGGATAAAAAGCCGTTTCAGAAAATTGTGGCACCTAGAACCTGGGCTGTTGTCACTTCAGTTGCAATATTGTTTGTAGCCGCGACAGCCCTGATTTCCTTACTTGTTTTTACTGTAACGGATCAGATCAGACTAGCAAGCTTTGATGATATCATAAAGCTGGCGCAGGAATATAAGAATAACTTTGATGGATTCTATGATTCGCTGAGGGATAAGCTTTTACAATTTAATATCCAATCACCGGAATTTGATAAATACTTTGCAGATGCAACGAATTTTATACTCAACCATTTAAAGGATATTGCTACATCTGCTTTGACTTCCATAACGAACATATCTGGATACCTGACGACTTTTATTTTCAGTTTTATTATTGGCTGCTATTTTATGATTGATGGTAAAATGTTTTTATCATATCTGGGAAAAGTATGTCGCGCATTATTCAGTGAAAAAGCAAATAAAAGACTGAGCACCATTGCACTTGATCTGGATAGAGTTTTCTCAGGTTATATCAGAGGTCAGCTTACGGATGCGTTTGTTATGATGTTATTAATCAGTCTGGTTCTATCAGTAACCGGGGTTAAGTTTTCAGTGGTTATTGGTATCTGTGCCGGTATCGGTAACCTAATACCATACTTTGGCCCGATTGTGGCATACGTAAGTACAACTTTGGTGTGCTTGATGAATGGAGAAATGCAAACGCTCATTGTTTCGCTGATTGCTCTGTTTGTAGTACAGGCATTGGATGGTAATTTTATCGGTCCTAAGCTGTTAAGCAGCTCTATTAAAATTCATCCTTTGATCATTATCATCTCAATTATAATAGGCAGTGCTGTGGGAGGCTTCCTTGGTATGCTTTTAGCTGTTCCGGTTGGTGCGTACTTTAAACTTGTATTTGTACGTTTTATCAATCATAGATTGCAGCATAAGGAAGAAATTAAGAACAAAGAGAATTCGACTAAGATCAGAATAGCGGACGAAATGATAAGACAGAATAAAAATATAAAATAAAAATATAGAATAAATTATAAAATAAAAATAGAAGAAAAATTATTTATTATTACATTAAGGATTTGCAGGCTCATTATTAAATGAACGGCAGATCCTTTTTATTAATAAATTATATAAAATACTTGCCATATATTACATAAAACTTAACAACTTTTAAGGTAAAATTAAGAAATATAATAGTCATTATTTAATAATTTTAGTGTAACATTGATACTAGTTAATGCCTGATACAGGCCTAGTCGGGAAGGTGAAAAATGGAAGGCAGTATGAATGAAAATATTATTGAAGTTAAGAATGTCAAGAAGATCTACAGGATGGGTAAGGAACGGATCTGTGCGGTAGATAATGTTAGTTTTACAATTAGCAAAGGGGAATTCTGCTGCCTTTATGGGGCATCCGGATCAGGAAAGTCTACCTTATTAAATCTTATGGCCGGGATTGAAAAACTAAGTACTGGTAAGATTATTATAAAAGGAAAGAACATACATAAAATGGGGGAGAAAAGTTTGGCTAAGTTCAGACAGAACACGCTTGGCTTTGTATTTCAATCCTATAATCTGATGAACTCCATGACTGCTCTGGAAAACGTTGAACTTCCTCTGATATTTAAACATGTCAATACGAAGCGAAGGAAAAAGCTTGCGAAAGAAATGCTCGTACAAGTAGGGTTAGGTTCACGTTTAAGACATAAACCCAAGGAAATGAGCGGTGGTCAGCAACAAAGGGTAGGTATAGCGAGAGCATTTGTAAGTAAGCCCGAGATTGTATTTGCAGATGAACCGACCGGTAATCTGGATTCAAAGACATCAAAGGAAGTTATGGACTTAATCAAAAATATAGCAAAGACAAATAATCAGACAATTGTCATGGTAACACATGACAGAAAATTAGCTGAATATGCAGATAAAATAATTCATATATCAGACGGTAAGCTTGAAGAGATAGAAATAAGGAATAAAAATGATGGTAGCATGGAGAAACAGGATACAGAAGAGATAATAGAAGAAGCAATCTTATCAGAAACAGTTACAGAAGGAGTAACGGTGGAAAATGCAGTAATAAACAACAGTACGCAATCAGTAATTGAAACCGAGATATTATCAGAGATATCCTAATTATATAGCTTGAAAATTTAAGTATGGAAGGAAGCAGAGGGAAAAATAATGAGAATGAGAATAAAGAAATTATTTATAATGATGATCGCTTTAGCATTAATCTTAACCACCAATATGGGTAATGTGATCCAGGTTAAGGCAGATACATATGATGATGTATATATCACGGATAATACTGACTTAATAGTAACACCAGGTCAGACAACCCATATAAAAATACCAATTAGTGCAAAGAACTATATAGTTGCTCCTAATATTACGATTAATACAAAGGATGCACCCTTTACTATTTCTAGACCTACTTTGAATATAAATGGATCCAAGGTTACTGGAATTTCAGCAAATATTGTAACAAATTTAGAATTTGATGTCACTGTAAATGAGACTGCTGAAATCAAAAACTATCCCATTAATATAAATTTTAATTATTATGATTATGTAACGATGGAAGATAAAACTTTTACATTAACGACCAGCTTTAAGATTCAAGACGAAAAAGAACCGGCGCAGTTAACCATAAGTAAAGTAGCCCTTAGTAATAAAAATATTGGCAGTGGTGCAGAGCTATCCTTTACTGTGACAAACGAGGGTGAAATAACTGCTAAAAGTGTATATTTGACCATGGATTATGGAACAGTCTTGGAAAAAGATTATACAGCAGATAGGATAAAGATTGGTAATCTGGCTCCGGGAGCTGCAAAGAATATTTCTCTACAGGTTTCCATACTTCCAACGGCTAATACAGGAAAAAATACTTTGGCAGCAGGGTTTACCTATAAAAACATAGATGGAAGTTCTTTATCTTCATCCTATAAATTTAATGTCACTCTTACCTCAAGTGTATCACCATCTAATCTAAAGGTTACTAATGTTACATATGGTAGCAACCTAGAACCTGGTGATAAGTTTAATTTAGCTGTTGATTTACAAAATACCGGAAGCGGTACTGCAAAAGAGATAATAGCTAATATCAATTCATCGAGTATCTCGCAGGATGGAATAATCAAAAATTATTATTCGGATGGCATTACACTATCAGGTAGTATGAAAAAAGATAAAAAGGCGACGGTGAAAATACCTCTAATTGTATCAAAATATGCGACCGGTGGTATGAAAAGTCTAGTGATTGATATTACATATTTGGATGAAGCCGATACAAAACATACTTTATCACAGACCGTATATGTCGATGTAACCGCAACAACAACGACAGCCGGCACTCCCAATCTTGTAATCAGCAATGTGGCACAGTCTCCCCAAAAACCGTTGGCAGGTGATAAAATGCAGGTTACTTTCACACTTCAAAACAAAAGTAATGTGGAGGCCAATGAAATTAAATTATTTGCAGATGGTTTAACAGGTACGACCTTTATCCCGGTTGATTCTGATCCATATAAATACATAGAAAAATTAAAGGCAGGCGGTAAAGTTAAGATTACTATGCCCTTTATCGTATCCACCAGTATTACGGAAGGTTTTAATAATTTATCCCTGAAATATACCTACACCGGGGGAGAAGGAACTGCAGTTATACCGGTCCGTGATGTTTTAAATGATGCTGGTAGCAGCAGTATTCCCAAGCTGATCGTAAGCAAATATACGACCGATAATGACGAGCTGAAAGCAGGATCAACCTTTCATCTTACTTTTGATATTTATAATACCAACGCTTCCATTACTGCAAAAAACATAGCGGTAACCTTAACACAGGCCGATAATGTTTTCACAGTAACACAGGGAAGCAACAGCTTCTTTATAAATAAGATGAAACCTGGCGAGACGGTTGAAAAAACGATTGAAATGAAGGTTAAATCGGATGCTACAACCAAGGCTTATCCGATCACCTTAACAATTGAATATGAATATGACGGAATTAAGCCGAATACTGAGACCGGTGAAGTGGGTTTGAAAAAAGTAGAAACCTTAAACCTTAACGCAGAGGAAAATGCGCGCCCTGTTGCTGATAATATTTCAATTTCATCCTTTGATGGCAGTGTTACAGTAGGAGGAACCGCAACACTTATATTTGACTTCTATAACATGGGTAAGGCTACGCTGAATAATGTAATAGTCGCCCTGGAAGGTGATGGGTTTACCAAAGCGGATGGAAGTTCATATTATATTGGTAATGTTGAAGCAGGAGCATCCTCCAACGTACAATTTGATGTAATTCCAAATATGGAGGGTAAGGCAAAAGGAACCTTGAAAATAAGTTATGAGGATAGTAATGGTGACACGATAGAATTAAAGAAGGATTTTGAGCAGGATGTCATGGCTGCAGCACCGGCGGATGGTGGAATCGGTAATGATGGTGCGGTGGATACCATGAATCCGGGAGCAATCGTAGGTAAAAAAGATATTCTACCAATCTGGGCCTTTCTACTCGTTCAGATAGCAATTTGTTCAATCTTTATACCTTTAACAAGAAAGCTTATTATAGGTTTATATAAATCAAAACTACGTACAAATGAGCAGGAGTAAGCGAATAAAGGATTAAAAAACACAAATACATAGAGCAGACTTAATAGAAATGGAGGATTATATGGAAACAATATTAATAAACAATACTGCATATGTTGTGGGCATGGCAGTTTCAGGTCAGTCAATGACTGTGGATGGGGCAGGAGTCTCAGGCAGTAGCTATACAGTAGATCCTACAATGAGTAATGGGGCACTAGGAAAAGATACGTTATTATCCTCTTGGCCTTTTGTTCTTGGAATATCAGCAGCTGTTCTTTTGGTCAGTGTTGCCTTTGGCGCATTTCTGGCAAAAAGAAGAATAAAAAAAGGAATTGATCTATATGAAGATTAGTGATCTTTTTATCATGGGTATGAAGAACCTTTCTCGTAGAAAGACTAGGTCTATTTTAACAACCTTGGGAGTTTTAATAGGTACCCTATGTATTATTATTACGATATCCATAGGCTATGGTGTTAATGATAATTTCAAAAAGCTGATAATGACACAGGGCGGGCTGACTATCATTAATGTTTACAATTATGCCGACGTGATGGACGAAGAAGGAAAATATGTTAATAGTACTAAGCAGATACTGGATGATAATCTGGTGGAACAGATTAAGAAAATCAAACATGTCAGGGCAGTAACTCCGGTAATTAATCAAAGTGCTATCTTGTATTCAGGAAGATACGAAACCTGGATTAGCTTGACAGCGATGGACAGAGAAACGTTTGCTGCTTTTGATTTTCCGCAGCTTGAGTATGGTAAATTTCCCTCTGACGAGTATAAATCACCCATTGTATTTGGATCACAAGCGATTTATGGATTTGCCGATCCGAACTCCAAAAACGGGAATATGATAAATATTGATATACAAAAAAGCAGAGTTTATTTGAAATTTAATCAATTTCAAGCGGTAGATAAAAAAAGAGAATTCAGCTTACCGCTAAGAAATATCTCTAAAATGGTTCAGTCAAACAGTGAATTTGATAGTAATGTTTATGTTGATTTAAATTACTTTAAGATGCTATATAAAAAATATTGTGCAACTTTATCTAGGGAAGATCGTAAAAAAGCTATGTTAGGCTTTCAATCCTACTTTACAATTAAGCTGAATGTGGATAATATCAGCAATGTGGAAGAAGTACAGGATAAGATTAAAGAACTAGGGTTTCAATCTCAAAGTATGATTCAGTATTTGCTGCCGCTGAAAAAAGCTTCCCAAAATATTCAGTTGATTCTACTTGTTATGGGGATTATCGTAATGTTTGCTTCGGCAATCAGTATCGCAAATACCATGGTTATGTCTATTTACGAGCGCACCAAGGAAATTGGGATTATGAAAGTACTCGGATGTATGATTGGCGATATCCGTAAACTTTTCCTGTTTGAAGCTGCAACGATTGGGTTGCTCGGTGGTTTGATAGGGATTTTATTAGGTTACATTACTTCCTGGGCAATCAATAAATACGGGGCACCTATATTCAGTTCACTTATGTCGGGTGGCTATACCGGAGATATGACAGGTACAAAGTTCTCTATTATTCCGTTTTATTTACCATTTACTTCTCTGGGGATAGCAATTGCAGTTGGTCTGATTTCTGGATATTTTCCCGCCCGAAGAGCAACAAAGATAAAAGCAATTGAAGCAATGAAAACAGAAAATTAATCTCTTCGTGGTACATAAAGTAGAGTAAAGACTTAAATAAGGTGTCTAAAAGCATTTTGCTTATAGGACACCTTATTTTTTATAGTTTAGACTATATGTATCCCAAACCGTGCATTACAGTAATTCCCTACGACTCCCGGTTATACCGGCTGAATGATAACTCTTTTTAGGTTCGAGTCGGTTCGTACATCTAAAAGAATTTGATTTTTAATTAAGTTATGGTATAATGTCGTCAGACATTGAACTATGCTATAATAGTATAAGCGCGGGCGCTTTACTTAAAATATAAAATATATTTGAGAGGTAGAATAACATGAGCAAAGTAAGAACTAGATTTGCACCGAGTCCGACAGGAAGAATGCATGTCGGTAATTTAAGAACAGCTTTATACGAATATTTGATTGCAAAACATGAAGAGGGATCCTTCATTCTTAGAATAGAAGATACTGATCAGGAACGTCTTGTGGAAGGTGCGGTTGATATTATTTACCGTACCATTGGGGGTACCGGATTAATACATGACGAAGGCCCGGATAAGGACGGCGGTTACGGTCCATACGTACAAAGTGAGCGCCAGGCCAGTGGCATTTACCTTGAGTATGCCAAGCAGTTAATAGAAAAGGGATCCGCATATTATTGCTTTTGTACCAAGGAGAGATTAGCCTCCTTAAAAACTACCGTGGGAAATCAGGACAATGAGGATGAGGAGGATGTTAAGGAAATCATTAAATATGATAAACATTGTCTCCATCTCTCCAAAGAAGAGATTGAAGCAAATCTAAAGGCAGGAATCCCCTATGTAATTCGCCAGAATAATCCAGCACAGGGACATACAACCTTCCATGATGCTGTTTTTGGGGATATCACAGTAGATAACGAAGAACTGGATGATATGATTTTAATTAAATCAGACGGATATCCTACCTATAATTTTGCTAATGTTATTGATGATCATCTGATGGAAATCTCACATGTTGTCAGAGGTAATGAATATCTATCCTCTACTCCGAAATATACGAGATTATATCAGGATTTCGGATGGGAAGAACCTGTCTATGTTCATCTTCCTCTCATTACGAACGAGGAGCATAAGAAATTAAGCAAACGAAGCGGTCACTCCTCCTATGAAGACCTGTTGGAACAGGGCTTTGTATCGGATGCAATTATCAATTTTGTTGGGCTGCTTGGTTGGAGCCCTGCTAATAATAATGAAATTATGACCATGGAAGAACTGATCCGTGAATTCGATTATACTCATATCAATAAAGCACCTGCTGTATTTGACATGGTAAAGCTTCGCTGGATGAACGGTGAGTACTTGAAAGCTATGGATTTTGAACAGTATTATAAACTGGCGCTTCCTTACCTCAAGGAAGTAATCAAGAAGGATCTGGATCTGAGTAAAATAGCTAACCTAGTTAAGACCAGAATTGAAACTCTTGTGGATATTAAAGATATGATTGATTTCTTTGAAGAACTGCCAGATTATGATATAGCAATGTATACACATAAGAAGATGAAAACCAATTCAGAAAGCTCCTTACAGGTTCTTAAGGATCTTCTGCCGCAGTTTGAAATGCTTGAAGAATATACAGAAGCGAATATCGAAGCAATTATCATGGCATATATTAAGGAAAAAGAGATTAAGAATGGTCAGGGCCTATGGCCGGTAAGAACCGCAGTATCCGGTAAACAGTCAACTCCGGGCGGCGCTTATGAAATTATGAGCATTCTTGGTAAAGAAGAAAGTCTGCACCGTATCAGAACAGCAATAGAAAAATTAAGTTAATGATATTATAGAATTCTCGGATTTTGATGTTTAAAAATTCATTCATGGTTTGGGTATCATAAGTTAGGTTTATGTAAAGAGATGAATATGTATGCATATAGATACATATTCATTGATTTACGTTATATAATTTAGATATGCAAACCATGAATCGATTAAATAAGAATCTATCAATTTATGATGTTAAAAATTGGTTTCACGTAATTTATGTTAAATAAACGATCTATTTTATCAATATATCTTATTTTTATTCTATAACTAATGTCCTAATCAGTTTATCTTACGTTCCGTAAATATTCTTATATTTATGAGATATTGCTTAATTGCATTCATTAAACATTCTGGACTAAGCTCTCGGATTGAAGCTTATTATAGTGATTTTTAATATGTAGTTTTTATACCTAATTCTCACGCACCGTTTTCTCTTTATATGATGCTTTGTAAGTCGGCGTGAGAATTTAATGCCCAGACCATATATACATTTAGCTAACATGGAGGATTACTATGCAGATGAATCAGGCGCAGCAGCAGGCTGTGCGTCACAAGGACGGCCCTATGCTGGTGTTAGCCGGGCCCGGTTCCGGTAAGACACTGGTAATAACTGAAAGAATCAGGTATTTAATTGAACAATGCAATATCTCTGAAGAACAGATTTTAGTTATTACTTTTACGAAGGCAGCAGCGAGTGAGATGAAAGAGCGCTTTCTGGCGCTTAGAAGAGTGGGATATTCGGGCGTGAATTTCGGAACCTTCCATGCTGTATTTTTTACCATTCTTAAATATGCCTATCACTTAAATGCAAGTAATATTGTAAGGGAAGATGTCCGTCTGCAGTATATCAAAGAGATTGTACATAAGCTTGGACTGGAATATGAGGATGAGAAAGAATTCATCACTGATTTGTGTTCGGAAATCAGTCTTGTAAAAGGCAATCGGATGGAGCTTAATAACTACTATTCCATCCACTGTGCGGACGAGATATTTCGCAGCCTTTATCAGGAATATAATAGTAAATTGCGTAAATCCAATCTGATCGATTTTGATGATATGCTGTTATTGTGTCATCAGCTCCTTAGTGAACGTGAAGACATCCTGAATATCTGGCAGAAAAAGTTCCGCTATATTCTTATCGATGAATTTCAGGATATTAATAAAGTTCAATATGATGTTATACGAATGCTTGCGGCACCTTTCAATAACCTGTTTATCGTTGGTGATGATGACCAATCAATTTATCGCTTTCGAGGAGCAAAGCCTGAAATTATGCTGAATTTTCCGACGGATTATCCGGACTGTAAGAAACTCTATCTTGACACGAACTACAGGTCTACAGAGAATATCATAGCTGCTTCAAATCGGTTGATTCGACACAATCAAAACCGCTATGACAAGAACATTACCGCGGTTAAGGGGGAAGGAAGAGAAGTCATAATAGGACATTTTGATACCTTAACGCAGCAAAACCAGAATCTATGTGAAGAGATATTAAAGCAATCAAGGGAAGGGATTGCATTATCCGATATGGCAATCTTAGTACGTACCAATCTTGGATCTGGAGCAATGATCCACAAATTAATGGAATATAATATACCATTTCGTATGAAGGACAACCTGCCCAACTTATATGATCACTGGATTGCAACAGACCTGATTGCTTATATCAAGCTAGCCATGGGGCAAACACAACGCAGCCTTTATTTGCAGATTATTAACAGGCCGAAACGCTATATTACCAGAGAATGTTTTGACAGCCCTGAGGTTGATTTTGAAGCTGTGAAGGATTATTATGAGGATAAGAATTGGATGTTAGAGCGCCTAGATCAGTTCGAATATGATATTAGCGTATTAAGCAGAATGGGACCATTTGCAGCAATAAACTACATCCGTAGAGCAATTGGTTATGAGGATTTTATTAAGGAATATGCAGATCAGAGAAAAATGAAAGCGGAGGAGCTGTTTGATATCCTTGATGAGCTTCAGGAAAATGCTAGAGAGTTTAAGACCTTTGAACAATGGTTTGACTATATGGAGGAATATAAGGAAGAGCTGAAAAAGCAGGCCGTTCAAAGCAAGAAGGAGCATACCGAAAGTGTTACAATTGCTACCATGCACAGTTCTAAGGGGCTGGAATTCCATACAGTATTCATTATGGATGCCAATGAAGGGATTACGCCCCATAAAAAAGCCGTACTTCCGGAGGATATTGAGGAAGAACGGCGGTTATTCTATGTTGCGGTAACTAGGGCAAAGGAAGCTCTCTATATCTTCAGTGCAAAGGAGCGTTATAATAAAGTCTCTGTATGGTCCAGGTTTGTTGACGAACTTGTGGAAGAGGCTTCAGATAAAAATGAGAAAAAGACAAGTTAACCTACTAACATGTATATAATATGAAAATGCTCTATAAGAACTATAAACATCATACACTGAGCTGTAGTCATCTTCTAATAACTAATTCAAATTCTTATAGATATATAATGCATCCGATATATTATATTGCTCCGTATTGTGGTCTCCCTTGGCATCCGCAGTAACCAGAATATATTCAGTATGATTAACGTTGGCAAGACTGGCAAGGCACAAGCCTGCATCACTGGTGTAGCCAGTCTTACCTCCAAGAATGGAGCCTCCTTCAAATTCTTTAGAAGTCATTTTCTTAAACATGGTGCTGTAAAAAGTAATACCGTCCGGATGAAGAGAGGTAGTAGATGTGGAATGCTTTATGGATGTGAAGATTTCTCGGAAGGTATCATTTTTTAGTGCATATTCCAGTAATTTAGCCAAATCCTTTGCGGTTGTATAGTGATTAGCATCATTTAATCCGGTAGAGTTAGTAAAATGGGTACCCTGCATATCAAGTTCCTTGGCTTTCTCATTCATCAAGTCGACAAAAGTATCTTCCGAGCCCGATATATAATTTGCAAGTCCAATACAGCATTCTGCTCCGGAAGGAAGTATAACTCCGTATAAAAGATCTATGGCAGGAACGGTTTCATTCGGTAAGAATCCGGCCATGGAAGCATCATCCTTATATAAATCATGAAACATTTCAGAAGGCAGATGGATTGGTTGGTTAAGATCATTAAGATTTTCAATGGCTACTAATGCAGTCATTATCTTAGTAAGTGAAGCAGGATAGATGGTATCCTTACTATTTTTGTCTAACATAACCTTTTGATCAGAAAGTCTTACCAGTATAGCGTTACGACTGATCAGACGGTCAGCATCTAGATGAATGACAGATGATGAATTACCTGCTGCCTCTGCTTCTTTCGTTGGAGCCGCAGTGGAATTTGAATCGTTAATTCCTTCACCTTCTATTTTCACCAGTTCTACGAATTTCTTGCTACATACAATAATGATAAAAAATAAGATTATTAGTAATGATAATATTTCTATAAATCTTCGAATTCTTTTTTTGTAATATCTTTTCATGAAAAAACTCCTTTCGAATTCTATTTAATCATTCCGAAAGGAGTAGTGTTTTAAATTAACTTTATAGCAATCTTAAGAATTTCTTAGGAAAACGTGAAGTTTTGCATAATTATTTACGGAAGCATCGGTGCAGCGGTTAGATGCGGAAGAATTACAGTAAACACAGTATGGCCATCCTGACTTTCTGCATGGATCGTTCCGCCGTGGGCATCTACTATACTTTTAGCAATCGCAAGGCCAAGTCCCGACCCCCCGGTGCTTGTTGACCTAGCATCATCAAGACGGAAGAATTTATCAAAAATATTATCCAGTTTGTGTTGGGGAATGGTATTTCCTCGATTAGAAAAAGTAATAATGATATTATTATCCTGTGCTTCGGCTTTGATTATAATCACTGTATTATTGAATCCATAGGCAATGGCATTTTTCATAATATTATTAAATACACGTGCAAGCTTATCAGCATCGGCATTTAGTATTAGATCCTCTTGAGCATGAACCTCAGCTACTTTTTTTGAAGCGGTTAACTGGGGGTAGAACTCATCTGCCATTTGTTGTAGCATATAGGACAGATTTATATCCTGCTTGTCCAAATTAATTGTCTGAAGATTATATCTGGTAATTTCAAAAAATTCATTAATCAGCTGCTCTAGGCGAAAGGCTTTATCCAAGGTAATCTTAATGTACTTTGCTTTTTGTTCCATCGGCATATCAGGTGCTTCCTCCAAAAGACTCAGATACCCGATTACCGATGTAAGTGGTGTTTTTATATCATGAGCTAAGTAGACAACCAGATCGTTTTTTCTCTGCTCGGCGTTCTGTGCATCCAGCTCCCGTTTCTTTAGGGTTGATTTAATTTTATTTAGTTTCTTTTCTATGGTTTCGAGATCGGATGAGAGAGTTATTTCTTCCTCGTTTTCGACCAGTAAATGATCCAGGCCATGATTAATCTCATTAAAATATCGGATTAATCCGAGTAATAATCGGTAAAATATGAAAAGCAGAATCACAGAATACCCGAAAATTACCCATAGCTCCTTGTTATTACCGAAAATGGACCAATAAAGCTTATAGGCCTGTGGTTCATATAATCCAAGAAAGTTCTCACAGAAATAGATAAAGCCGCGGGCAAATGGATCCTGAAACACTCCATCAATAATTACCTTGAGTATTAGCCACCCTATGATAAAGGAAAGGATGGGAATTAAAATTATCTGTGTAATAAATCTTACTTTTAATTTACGGAAATTATTTTTCGATTTTATATCCCACACCCCAGACTGTCTTAATATATTTTGGATTCTCGGCATTATCCTTCATTTTTTCCCGGATATGTCTTATATGCACCATGACTGTATTGTTGTTAGTATAATACTTTTCTCCCCATACGTTATAAAACAGCTCTTCCGATTTGACAACCCGCCCTCGATTCTTACAAAGATACCATAGTAAAGAAAATTCAATTGGAGTAAGGGAGACGGGTTTCTCATTCAGGAGGCAGACATGATTGTCCTTATCCATGACTAACCCAGAGAATGTAATAACAGTTTCATCATCTGAGGAATCCATATGATTATACCGGGTATAACGTCTCAGCTGTGCTTTCACTCTTGCGACTACCTCAAGGGGAAGAAAAGGTTTTGTAACATAATCGTCTGCGCCCAGTGCCAATCCTGAAATCATATCTATCTGCTGATTTTTAGCAGTCAGCATAATAATCGGAAAATTATATTTCTCCCGGATTTTTCGACAGATTGTAAAACCATCAACATCCGGAAGCATCACATCTAATATAGCCAAATCAAGCTTCTCTTCATTAATACATTCAAGTGCTTCTATGGCATTATAAAATTTATATACGGTAAAGCCTTCATTCTTCAGATAAACTTCAACTAAATCCGCAATTTCGTGCTCATCATCAACAATTAAAATCCTAGCATCCATTGTTATCTCCAAAATATTTAAATTATATTGATTGTCTTACAAAACTTAATAAAATAAGTATGTTATCCCACAAACATATTCAGATTAATATCTTTATTATTACTACTCAAACCAACTTATAAAGATTATACCAGAAATATAAATCAAAATGAAAGGATTGTATTAATAAAAAATAGCATATCTTCGAACACCCAAGTTCGTTGATATGCTATTTTAGTTTGAATGCCATAAGTCATTTGTATGACATCCAAACCATGTATTATTATATAGCTGAATATTGTTTTCCTTGAAGAATTATTCTTCTTCATCCTCTTCGGAATCCTCATCGAACATATCATCAAAATCCTGAGAATCTAACAGTTCTTCGAAAGCGTCGGCTACTGCTTCAAATTCATCATCATCATCGATATTAAGAAGCTGAGGCTCTCCGTCTTCTTCCTCAATATAGCGGTATAAAAATACGTTATCGTCCTCTTCTTCGCCTTCTTCTGGCTGAAGAGCAATATAATCCTTATCATCTACAGAGAAAATATCTAAAACAATGCAATTTAACTCTGTACCGTCATCTAATGATAGTGTAATGGAATCGTGTTCAAATTCGTGATCATGTCCGCAACCGCAGTCGCAATCGTGATTGTGTTCGCTCATAATACTACCTCACTTTTTCAAATTAATGACAAGTGAATTATAACAAGTGGAAAGATACATCACCTGTATGAAAATTCATCTTGAATGCCCCAAAAATAGATAAGAGGAACATAAGTAGAATGTACCAGATTGAGGTAAAAAATGCAATATGAAAACAGAATTAATTATAAAAAATTAATCAGCTTCCACAAACCGACATAATTCGTATTGCTTGGCAGTGCCGTACATATGTGCTATAATAGCAGGGGCGTTTAAAGCACCCTTGTTTTTATTTCATATATGAAAGGAGCCGATTGCATGCAGGAAAATAGAAAAGAAATCAAAATATCAGTCCGTAACCTGGTTGAGTTTATCCTATGCTCCGGCGACCTTGATAATACAAGAGCGAGGAAAGATGCGGATGCAATGCAGGCAGGAAGCCGTATCCATCGTAAGTTACAAAAGCAAATGGGCTCCAATTATTCTGCTGAAGTACCGCTAAGCATCACGGTTCCCGTCACCAGAGATGATATCGAGTTTGAATTAACAATTGAGGGCAGAGCAGACGGAATCATTCATAATAATACAATGAAAGAGGATTTCTCCATTCTGATATTTGAAGAGGAGGAAAACCTACCCGAGGTCATCATAGATGAGATTAAGGGGGTCTATATGGAGCTTTCTCATTTAACCGAACCGATTGGAGTCCACCGTGCACAGGCAATGTGTTATGCCTATCTCTATGCAACAAAATATGAACATAGCAGGATTGGAATCCGTATGACCTACTGCAATTTAGAGACAGAAAATCTAAAGTATTTCGAAGAGACCTTTTCCTATGAAGTGTTAAAAAGTTGGTTTGACCATCTGGTCAATGAATATGCCAAATGGGCAGCCTGGCAGATACAATGGTCACAGAAGCGTAATACAGCTATCAAAACGATGGATTTCCCCTTTGAATACCGAGAAGGGCAGAAGGAGCTGGTTACCGGAGTTTATAAGACAATTTTAAGAAAGAAAAAACTTTTTATAGAAGCTCCTACGGGGGTTGGAAAAACAATTTCCACAGTATTTCCGGCTGTGAAGGCGATGGGAGAGGGAATTTCGGAGAAGATATTCTATCTGACTGCGAAGACAATAACCCGAACCGTAGCAGAGGATACCTTCCGCCTGCTCTCAGATAGCGGATTACTCCTAAAGGTAGTTACAATTACGGCGAAGGAAAAGGTATGTATTCTTGACAAACCGGACTGTAATCCAGGGGCTTGTCCACGTGCCAAAGGTTATTTTGATCGGGTTAACGATGCGGTATTTGATCTGTTAACCAGTGAAAATGATATTTCCAGAGAGCATATCACTACCTACGCCGAAAAGCATTGTGTCTGTCCCTTTGAAATGGGATTGGATGTCACTCTTTGGGCAGATGCGATTATCTGTGATTATAATTATACCTTTGACCCGAATGTATATCTTAGAAGATTTTTTATGAATGAGAAGCAGTGTGATTATGTATTCCTTGTCGATGAAGCGCATAATTTGGTTGATCGAGCCAGGGAAATGTATAGTGCTGTATTATATAAGGATGATTTTCTAGAAATAAAGAGATTGATTAAGGATAAAAGCTCAAAGCTTGCAAGGCTGATCGATTATTGCAATAATGATTTGTTAAAGCTAAAAAGAGAATGTGATGATTTTGAAGTATGTAATAATGTCGATGGCTTTGTAATGCATCTGATCAGTCTGATGACGGAATATGATATATTCTTGCAGGAAGGCTTTATTACGGAGGGCAGGGAAGAGATTTTGCGTCTTTACCTGGATATCCGCCATTTCCTTAATATGTACGAGCTTAGAGATGATAACTATACCATATATACGGATTATGAGGGAGATCGTTTTCGAATGAAGCTTCAATGTATGGATCCTTCTAAGAATTTGCTTACGTGTATGAATAAGGGAAGAAGTGCCATACTATTCTCTGCAACCTTACTGCCTATCAATTATTATATGGAACAGCTCGGTGGAAAACCAGAGGATTATGCAGTATATGCACCTTCTTCTTTCCTGCCCGAAAACCGGCTTATCATGATTGGAAATGATGTTAGTACAAAATATACCCGCAGGAACGAGAGGGAATACAGAAGAATATTAGACTACATTAAGGATTTTACTAAAGCAAAGACCGGAAATTATATGGTATTTTTCCCTTCCTATCAATTGCTGCAGGAAGTTGCAGAGCTGGCAAAAGAGGAGCTTGAGGGTATTGTGATACAAAGTAATAGCATGACGGAAGCCGAGAAAGAACAGTTTCTCGAGGAATTTGTAGAGGAGCCGAGTGTAAGCCGAATTGGCTTTTGCGTTATGGGGGGTATCTTTAGCGAGGGAATAGACTTAAAAAATAACCGGCTGATCGGCGCGGTTATTGTAGGAACCGGCTTACCGATGGTTTGCAATGAACGGGAGCTGTTCCGCGGATATTTTGATGAAAGAAACGGAGCCGGCTTTGATTACGCCTACTTATACTCCGGAATGAATAAGGTACTTCAGTCAGCGGGAAGAGTAATCCGAACCAAAGAAGATCGGGGAGCAATCCTTCTATTGGATGACCGCTTTACACAAAAACAATATTATAATCTCTTCCCAAGAGAATGGTTTCCGAATGTAATGGTTAATATCAGCACCATGAAGCCCATGCTGGATGAGTTCTGGAATACAGTAACTGGTTAAAAATGCAGATAGCTATGATAACCTCGCAGAGATGAATCCTTAGAAAGAAAGTCATTTCCGGATACAGCACGGAAGATTATGTTGGTAAGGAAGAAGACGAAACACCCAAGTAAGCCTCCAAGTAATCCATAAATCAGATCATCAACATCGAAACGCTGTGGGATGATAAAATATTGCAGAGTTTCAATCAGAAGGGGCAGTACTAACAGTATTGAATATCTGAACAGGCGTTTTTGCTTTCTCATTAGGATAGTGAGATAGAAGCCATAAGGTATGAAAATTAAAATTCGGCAAGCTAAGTAGATTATGATATCGTTAAGAGCGTACGAATCATAAATAAAATCTTCAAGCTGATTTGAGATGATTTGAAAAGGGATAAAGTTAGTAGCACCGGAACCTGACTGATAAGCCCAAGGGAAAGCATTCCCGGCAAAATTACCATAGACCAATATACCAATATAAAATAGAACGAACAGTATACTACTGTAACGATAAAAGTCGTTAAAATCATCAGCTTTGGAACTGTAATCAAACATATATCTAATCAAACAATACAGCATTGGAAGCAGCCAGTTAATGAATGCAATACCAATCATTGTATTTGAGTAAGGCAGAAAATTCTGAGTGTTTCCCTGATAGGTCAGCACAATAATAACAAGACTAATAAACAGGGATAGAAGGGAATAATCAAAGCAAATTCGATAATTGGATGTCTTTACTAGAAGGATATGGCAGCATACAACTGAAATTAGACAAGCAATACCCAAAATAACAACATTCAGTGTGAACAAATAGTAAAAGAAAAACTGCAACAGGATAGTTAAAATACTAAGAAGTATAACTAATGATGAAGCTTGAGTATTAATTCGTCTCTGCATGATTTCTAATCTCCTTATAAAATCATTCTTATCTGCTCCTTCACACAGTTAACCTTAATGTGTGAACATACCGAAGGAACTTCACCTTCTGTATGTACGGATGTATCTCTGTCAATTTTAACCTCAATCTCAATACAGTCAAAGGTATCAACACCTTTAAAATTAACATGCTTTCCTGAAATTATGGTAGGTAATAGGAGTAAAGCTTTCGCCTTACTTAAACCATGAACGAGGCATACACTGAGTTTGCCGTCGCAGGGATTGGCGTTCGGTGCCATCACCAGACCTCCGCCCGCATACTTATGAATCATACTTGAAACTAGGAGCACCTTCTTATAGGTGCCTTTTTTGTTTCCATCTACCGTGATAGTTGCATCAACAGGTTTTAAGGTGATTAATTGTTTGAAAGCGATAACAAAATATACAAACTTACCGGCACCGATCCGGTTCAGACGCTTTTTTAAAGGAGAGGATTGAACCTCATTACAGACATTAGCATCATAGCCGATACCACTATTACAGACAAATTTTCTTGGTGGAGTTCCATCATAAAAATTAACAATACCATAATCCAAATACTTAAACTTCACTGGTTTTAATATATTAAAAAGAGCCTGCAAAGGATCTTTGGGTATCTTTAAGGATCTTGCAAAATCATTACTGGATCCAGAAGGAACATAACCTAATAAGACTTCTTTGAAATCAGAAATTCCATTGATAACTTCGTTCACCGTACCATCTCCACCAAGAACGACGATATTCTTAATTCCTTCATTCTCGCTGCATATCTGTCGTGTAAGTTCGATAGCATGTCCCATATACTTCGTAAAAACCGCCGTATAGGAAATCTGCTGCTTATCTAATTCGTTTTTAACCTTCCACCAATGGCGTATTCCCCGCCCAGAACTGGACTTGGGATTAATGATAAAATGATACATGCCTGCACTCCCTTGAATAGGTTTTATAACTATTTATTACAGTTAAATATTATATGATAAAAGTATTAATGTCAATGTTTTGAAAAAGATAATTGCTTTTTGATACAGGCACTCATGGGTATTAACTTCATAATATATATCGTATGGTAAAAGCGCTCAAATATTGCTTGATAATTATTCATGAATATGAATTATCTAACAGTTAAGCAGTTTGAAAGGAGGATTTTAATATGGATAGACGGATGTATCGCGGCAATACGGGAAGTAACATGGGTTACAGACGTGGAGAGTCGTCTCGCAGTGATTTCAGCCAAAGTCGTACACGCGAGGATATGTGTGAGAAGCAGATGCCGGAGGAAATGTGCGAAAGAGATAGACGTGATGGAGATTTCGATCGCTTCCCAATTGCTATGTGCTATGTTCCGTGGCAGTGCTTTAGAAACCTTTATGAAAATGAGTTTGTAGCTATTGCAAATGGAACACTATTCAAGGAATTGGATCTAAAATGGTATGGAAGGGGCTGTAAGTGATGGATGGTAATAGCAGAGAAAAATTATTTGCCTGTATTGAAGCAACAAGTTTTGTCTTAGATGAACTCAGACTATTTCTGGATACACATCCAACTGACAGAGGTGCACTTGATTATTGGGATAGAATGTCTCAGGTAAGAAACGAAGCGGTACTTGAGTATACGAAATGCTTTGGACCGATTGAATCGTATCGTGTGGAAAATGACGACAAATGGTCATGGGTGGAAGATCCTTGGCCTTGGGAAGGAAGGTGCTAGTATATGTGGAGTTATGAAAGAAGATTACAACATCCTGTAAACATTGATGAATGTAACCCTAGGCTCGCGCAGGTTATCACAAGTCAATTTGGTGGACCAGACGGTGAACTGGCAGCTTCCATGCGTTATCTGTCCCAGCGTTATACCATGCCCAATAGAAAGGTTGCTGGCCTGCTTACCGATATAGGCACGGAGGAATTGGCACATATGGAAATGGTAAGCGCTATCGTTCATCAACTCACGAGAGATCTGACGCCAGAACAGATTGTAGAAAGCGGCTTTGATAAATATTATGTAGATCATACCTTGGCCTTATGGCCTCAGTCAGCAGGCGGTATTGCGTTTACCGCAACCTTCTTCCAGAGTAAGGGTGATCCAATTACTGACCTCGTAGAAGACATGGCAGCAGAGCAGAAAGCCAGAACAACCTATGACAATATTATCCGTCTTGTTCATGACCATGATGTATGCGACCCGATCAAATTCCTGAGAGCAAGAGAAATAGTACATTTTCAGAGATTTGGCGAAGCTTTAAGATTGATTCTGGATGAATTGGATGCGAGAAACTTCTATGCATTTAACCCGGCATTTCCAGCTGATTTTAGTAAATAATTATTTGTTCTTATTAAAAAGGGGGTTTCCAAATTCATTCCGATTATGAATTGAGAAACCCCTACTTTTTAATTTAGTCCATTATATTTACTTCTGTTTTATGATCTTCCCAACAATCGGTTTTTCTAAAAGGCTAACAAATGTTTCCCCATCTGCCCAAGTTCCTACAATATCTACAAAATGGATCGGTATTGCGATAAGAGGCTTTATCGTATTTGCTGCCTGTGCGGCTTCCTTGGCATCCATGGTGTAGGTTCCTCCGATAGGTAAAAAGGCAACATCCGCATCAAAATCCTCCATCTCAGGTATTACATCAGTATCTCCTGCGAAGTAATAAAGAGTCTGGTTCACATTAAGGATATATCCGACCCAGTTATTGTCCTTCGGGTGAAAATCTTTATTCGTATTATAAGCAGGAACAGCTTTGATGGCGATATCGTTTACTGTATAGTCCTTTAAAGGCTCTACAGTAATGATATTCTTGTAGCCTGCCTTCTCAGCATCTGCTTTGCAGGTTGCCGGAATAACAATGGTAGTGGAATCATCCTTCATAACCTTATTAATATCGGAAGGTGAGAAATGATCTCCATGATTATGGGAAATTAGGATAACATCCGCATCCTTAGGCTCACCTGCTATACTAAGCGGATCAATATAAACCACCTTACCACTGGATTCAATTCGAATGGTTGACTGCGTCATATGACTGACTCCAACCAGGAGGTCTTTGAGAACTGCACCTCTGATTTTGTTATCTAAAAGCGATATAAATTTTCGTGCATCCGCAGTCGTTCCGACTACATCTCCGAAATGAATTGGAACCGCCACTTTCGGTTTAATTGTATTAGCTGCCTTTGCAGCTTGTGTAGCATCCATGGTGTAAGTTCCACCGACAGGTAAGAAGGCTACGTCAGTCTTAACCTTCTTCATTTCTGATGTTAAATCTGTATCACCGGCATTATAATACTTTGTTTTATTCATAGTTACATTATAACCTACCCAGCCGTTATCCTTAGGATGAAATGTTTTATCAGTATTATAAGCTGCTACTGTAGTAAACTTGATTCCTTTTACATTATAACTCTTACCAGGCTTTACGGTAACAATGTTTTTGAAACCCGCCTTATTAAGCTGGCTTTTTCCATCTGTTGTAACTACAATGGTTCCTTTTTTCTTAAGTACCTTTTTAATCTCATTCACATCGAAATGATCTCCGTGTGTATGGGTTATAAAGACGATATCTCCATCCTTCGGATTGCCATCGAAGGAATAAGGATCAAAGTAAATCGTCTTTTCTCCTTCAATACGTATCATGGATTGCTTATAACAGCTTACTCCCTTAAGATAATCCTTCTCTGTACCTGCGGATACTACAGCAGCAGGAAGTAATGTGCCTACTGCTAATACCATAACAAGTAAGAATGTCATAAATTTTGAAAAATTCTTAACCATAAAATTAAATCCTCCCTTAATAGATTTGCTTCTATGGTATATCATTGTTGCGATCCTTTGAATTGTAGATTAGCAGAAATTTTTGACATATTATCAGTAAAAGAGTTTGCCTATGCAGCTTCTTAAATAATTTATGTATTTAGCATAATACTATAAGTTTGTCTGTAATCTGAAGGATTAAAGCCGGTATGCTTTTTAAATGATCTGTTAAAATGGGATACATCAGAAAAACCTACCCGATATGTAATCTCGGATATCGGAATAAAGGTATCCCTAAGTAGAGAAGATGCTAAGTTAATGCGGAGATAGATCAAGCTGTTAATTACGGTATCCCCTACTTCTTCTTTGAATTTATTGGTTAACGTCGTTCTGTCGATATTAAATTTCGTCACAATATCAGACAACGTAATTTTATCTGCATAGTTACTGTACAGATACAGGATAACCTTTTCAACTTCCTCTGAATACCCCGTTGTGAATAGGCGGTTGTTTTTGTCCTCAATAACCCAGTTCTGGTCAATCAACATGAGCATTTCGATTAAGAATGACCTGGATCTGCAAGGCCAATAATAATCAGGCTGATTCTCCAATTGACCTGTAAGCTGATCGAACAGGTTTGTCAGTCTCTTTACAATTGTTATATTTAAGTCCATTCTTCCAAAGTAATTTTCCGTCCGTTCAAAAAAAGCCCTGAACCAATATCTTTCCCGGGTATCAGTCAGAGTAAAATCCTCCGGAGGATGATGGAGGTTATAGATGGTAAATCTGTTATTTATGAATTCAGGATTGAAATAAATTGATCTTGACATAATTCCTTTTCCGTTTTCTATGGTTGGAATCTCGTTTTCGTTAAAGCAAAAAAGCACAGGTGCCATAAAGAGTTCTTTATGCCCGCCATAAGTAATACTACCGGAACCGCTTTCTATTATTAAAATATGGTATCTTTTCTCGTCACAATTGAAGCTTTCCCTGTTTTTATAAGTATATAAGGGATCAGTGCAGTTATCTTTTTCAGTCGTAAACATGTTTTCTACCACCTTTTCACTTTAGCAATGAATTAGATTAAATCTAAACCAATTTTATTATCGAATAGACCTTTCTAAACAATATTTTAATACTTTTCTTCAAAAGAAACAAGTCGCTGACAGTTTGGGGGAGTCTACAAAATTGTATACAGAAAAAAAATAGAAAAAGTATGCGGCTATCACAAAATATCATGTATAAGTTCAAAGATGATAGCCGTATTGATTTAAGAGAATTTATTGCTACAATTTGTTTATATTAAGATATGTTATCTGGTATTAATTTTGTTATTTCAAATCTTGAAATTATTATGGTCCACATTTGCTGATTGAATGACATAATATTCCAAATACCTGAACCGGTATAGCCATAATTAACGATTAAATCATCTAATGCGTTTATACTTCTGGCATCAATAGACCAAACTATATGTTCTTCTGGTTCTCCAACGTAGGAACGATTGTAATAGTAAAATGGGGTTTGAGAGGTTTCATCAAACTGTATTGTTGTTCCTACTTCATTAGCTAATGTCAAAGCTGAATTAATCGACAAAGAATTAGCATACGATTCTCCCTGAATAAAAGGTAATGTCCAATCATAAGCTAATACCGGTTTTCCTATGGATATATTATCCAATAAAGTTATTGAAATCAGGTAATTGGAAAAAGCTTTCAAAAATTCTATGGAACTTACTGGTGAAGGAGGGTTTGTATTAATGCCCCAATAGTATTGAAAGAACGTTAATCTATACACTAATTTACCTATCGTATTGTAATCTATTTGTTCAAAAGTTATTTTATTATCAGCATATCTTATATTCGGATTTATTGTTACAAAGAGTAAATATCCCTCATTATTAAGTTGTTTTGAAATTTTAGTTAAAAAGTTAATATACAAATTTTGATTATTTGTATTGATAGCACTTATAACTATATTAACACCCGAATACCCTTTAGATTGAAGTATTTTAAGAATATTTTGAAATAGAATGTCTTGATATTCTGCTGTCGATAATATCTTATAGGCAATTTCAAGATCATTTTCACCGGATTGATTTAATGTTGATATCATTAAAAGTGGAATTGTTCCATAATCTTTCGCCATTTCTATGATTTCATAATCATCACGATACGTGAGTACTTCACCTTTATCCAAAACTCTATAATTAAAAATTGATAGAAAAGTAAGAAAAGGCAATGTTCTTTTTAAATTTTCTTTATTGATAAAAGGATATGTATAACCATTTACATTTATTTTTTTGGAGGTGTCATAGCTAATAACTAATGTTTCACCAGGGTAGATATTATTTCTACCAGATAAATAAGAGTTGTTTCTTAATAATTGCATAATTGAAATTCCATAAGAACTTGCTATACTGGATAAGTTATCTCCAGCCTGTACAGTATGAATCTTGCTGGGATATGTAATTATGATCGTTTGACCGGGAATTAAGCTAAGGGGATTATCAATACCATTATCATATATTATCTGTAAAGGAGTAACACCGTATTTTACAGCTATTGTATAAATATTATCTCCAGGTTGAACAATATATATCTCCATACATTACCTTGTTTCATTATTAATCTATATAATTATATGCTGATTTTAATGTATTTTTACTATTTTAATATATTTGTTTCTTTACAAAATGCTCCCTTCTAGATAGACAAATACAACCAAATCCTCATTAAATCATAATTCTCGATATAGCCATGCATTCTCAGCAACTAGAAAATCATAGGAAGGTCCATAATTTACATTGTCCATCTCTGGTTTGTCACACTTTCTGCATATGGGTTTATTTGAATTATATATAATTTCGTCACAATATAAACACTGTGTCTCTTTGAAAACAAATTGGTTGATATCTTCATGATAAAAGTGTTGATACATCTTTCTATCAATATCAGTCATGCCATAGGTCTTTACACTATATAGCCATTTTTCATAAAATTCCTTTGCATATTTAGCACATTCCAATGAAATATTAAATAAATTTGAAATCTCTCTGATATTACTTAACCTTGCATAGTGTAAAGCCATGGAAGGGCATAGGATATTGCTTGAAAACAGGTTCGCTTCAGTTTCATTATCGGTATTAAGTTCAATATGACCTAACTCATGCATGAGTGAGAAGCGAATTCTTCGTTTTGATTTTTTATCATTATAAAATATAGTATCGCCTATCACACAGGAATCTGGGCTCAATTCTAAACATGCCTGATATTGATTTTCTTTTAACTGGGAATATTTTTTATAACGGTATCCCATTTTATCAAGAATTTCAAAGCAGTTAAAAGGAAGCTCATGGATTTCGCATTTTTCATAAATAGAAACTACTGCGTACTTTATCTTGTCATAGTCCATGCCTATTTTTCCTCATCCTCTGATAAAATTATCTTGGCAAGTTTCATTTTTTCCTGTGGAGTTAAGTTATTCTTGCCTCTAGTGTATATCTTTATCATTTCATCATATGTAACTTGCTGTTCAACCTTTTTACTTTCAAGAAGGTCAGAATTATTAACTCCTAACCAACCTGCAATTAATTGCACTTTATCCATTCGGGGTAATTTTTGGCCGGTACACCAATTTGATACTGTTGACGAGCTAACCCTGATAAAATCTACTAAATCCTTTTGTGATTTGCTTCTTTTTTCTAGAATCTCAGTTAGGTTCCTTGAAAATATCTTTCTAATTTCCTCTTCAGACATTTTACTACCTCCTTTCTAGAGAATTATACCATTCAAACACATGTTTTGCAAGCTGAAAGTGAGTAGAACACCAAAAAATAATAAGAAAGTTTAACTTTTAGCTTGACAATTTACTTAAAGCGAGTATAATATGATATACAAAATATTACATGGGAATAATAAATATGAATTTTGCGTAGGAAAAAGGGGAAGGATTTATGAAAATGACTTTAGCTCAGAGAAGAAAATACACTAGGTATACACAAAATGAAACGACTGATATTATTGGGGTAACACCTGAGACTATAGGTAATTGTGAAAATGGTTATACATCCTTTAAAGTATGGCAGTTTGTCAAACTATGTAATTTGTATCAAATCTCTGTAGATGATGTTTTTTTATCCTACGACTAGCTAAAAGCGAGTTATAATAGGGATAATGCTTCCTGAAAGGGGAATGTAATTACATATTTTATCACGAAAGAGGGGTCTTAATTTATGGAAGAAGGAGGTAATACAATCGATAAAACAATTATTCCGGTAAAAAAAAATTCAATAATAATACAAAAAAAGCGGCTGCGAAAATATCTTAATATGGCAAATAGTATTCATGAAGGTGTATCCAAACGAAACTTAGAAGAAGCATATAGGACATTAAGTATAGCAAAAGGAGTTTATTATACGCTTCATAATCTGGGATTGGCAGAGGAGGATAACCTTTCAGCAGAAGATATTGATCGTATTGAGAATAAAATAAATTATATATTGGAGGGAAAGCATAAAAAAAGAAGGTTGAAATAGCTGAAAGCAGAATGATAAAAGAAAGGATGATTTAATGACAGAACAGGAATTAAGCCAATATAGAGCAATTAAATGTGAAATTGAAGATTTAAGTACCCGTATCAAAAGACTGGAGGAAAAAGGAGTTCAAATGGTTGCCGACCGGGTAAAAGGTTCATCAAAACATTTCCCATATATAGAGAAATATTATTACATAACGGGTGTTGATACGGAGGAATATGACAAAAGGAAGATTTTAATCAATGAACTTCAGAAAAAACGTAGTAAGAAGTTGGAAGAGCTGATAGAAATGGAAAGCCGAATTCATGATTATATCTATATGATACCGGATAGTGAAATCAGACAGATATTTACCTTCCGCTTTATTGACGGTTTATCTCAGGAGGAAATCGGTATGAAGTTACATATGGATCGAAGCGGAGTGTCAAAACGAATTACCAAGTATTTAGACAAGGGAAAAAGGATTAGATGATAATAATAATTTGATGATATTAAAGTTAAGATGATAATAAAGAAAAGTGCAGTTGCAACGTTATTTTGGACATGCTGCACTTTTTATTTATGATTTTGACTGTAATTTATTCATTATTATATACCTGCACACAAATCACATAAAGACTGCTATAATAGTAATATGGAATCCTATACAGCAGTATATACTAGAATTCTAAACAGTAGTACATGTTAGAATTCTAAAAGCAGTACATGTTAGAATTCTAGAAATAGTACATGACGGAATTCTATATAGCAGCATAAGTCTGAATTCTATACAGTAGCATTTGCCAGAATTTTCAACAGCAGTAAATACTATAACTATATACACCAGCACAATGCCAAGCAGTAAATAAAGGTAGCTTTAAGAGATGTTATATCAGCACACAAATCACAACAAAAGCTGTTATAATTATATTATGGAAAGTTGCAATTTTGATCTCCCTGCAGTGTATCTGTACTGGAGATTTTAATATTGCATTTCTAAAAAACACAGCAATCCATAATAATTGAAATACAGGATTCAAATACAGCCGAATATGTTAATTGGAAATATGAGAGGTTGTCAGATAGATAAATGAAAAGAAAGTATAACAGCACACAAATCACAATAAAAGCTGTTATAATTATATTATGGAAAGTTGCAAACAAGTTCTCCCTACAGTGTATCTGTGAGGGAGATTTTTATTATGTATTTTATCCTTCACACATATCACATTTAAATCCGCTATAATCGTATTATGGAAGCTTTTACAAATGTACAGCTTCTTATAATGAAAGATAAGTTTTTTATAAAACCTCATTATGATATCGGCATCCCTAATATTGATTTCCACAGGGATGCTTTTATTTATCTATGTGTGAAGTTATTCGAACTAGGTTGTGTTATAGACACGGGGCAATGTAATCAATAATTTTTAGTGGGTGGGCACTGATTACAAAATAATTAAATAAAGGAAAATGAATTCTCTGGTATATCCTAGGATTACTGCGAAAATCATTAAAGCAGCAATCCTGAGATTTTATATAGAGCTTCAATCCATTGTCTTTATCTGACTGCAGACGTAAAAGAACAGTCAGACACCATATCGGGAGATGGGATACTCGTATAAAACCGTAGATATAGGAAGGAGAGCAATATGGTCTTTTTAGAATTATTAAATTCAAAAGGCTTGTCAGATGATCAAGTAAAATCTATAGCGCAGGAGATGGTAAGAAACAGGATTTTCATCACAAACGAAGAGAAAATAGAGGAACGCTATCAGAAAATGAAGCTGCAAAGAGATCATCTGAGAAGGAAGTTAAAGCTTGCAGAAAAAACGCTGGAAGAATTCAATCGAAGCCTTCAAACCTATAAGGATTTGGCAATCGAAAAGAGTACCGGTAATGAATTACAGAGTATGATTAAGAGGGAGTAAAGGATCATGATAAGTGATGTTAAAGCAGCAATAAAAAGCAAATTAACAGAGTTATATCCAAGCGGCTATGTGATCTATGATGAAGACTTACCTGAAAGTATTAGTAAGCCATCCTTTCTGTTGCAAATAATAAGTCAGAATTATAACAGGAGAACAGGAAACCGGTTTTCCAGTGAATTAACTTTTGATGTTTCTTATTATAGTGATCAGTCAGCCATTAGGACAGACTGCATCACAGTTCAGGAGAATTTGTTGCACGCATTTGACAGGATAGGTACATATCAGGCAAGGAACAAAGTCGCTAAGATAACAGACAATGTGCTGCATTTCACCTTCGACATCCGGTATTCAGAAATAGTTGAAGAAGACATATGTTATATGCAGCAACAGCAAACAAATACAAAATTATAGAAGGAGGGGTATCATGTCAGGTACATGGACCAGTCAAAATAAGATTTTACCGGGAGCATATATTAACTTTCTAACTAATGCTCCATTATCAATAACCCCAGGAGATAGGGGTATAGTAGTATTACTTCAGGAAATGAGCGTTGGAACCGTAGGAGCTATCTATACGGTCACTGCTACAAAGGATAATTATCCATCAGGAATTACGACAGCAGATAAGCTGTTGGTAAATGAGGCTTTAAAGGGAGCGCAGACGGTACTTATCTATAATTTGGGTACAAGTCATACAGCTGCCGTTTTGGATGAAGCATTGGCAGCATTAAAAACAGTGCATTTTAATACCTTATGTTATCCTTATGACGGCACTGAGTTTGCAGATAATAAATCTAGAATTGTAACTTGGATTGAAGCTTTAAGAATCGATGACGGAGTTAAGGCACAGGTTGTTCTGGCAAATCAGGCAGCAGATAAAGAGAGCATTATTAATGTTACCAATGGTGTAGTGTTATCCAATGGTACGACTCTAACAGCAGCTCAGGCAACTGCATGGGTAGCTGGTATGACCGCAGGTGCATTTATCAATCAATCTAATACCGGTAAGAAATATCTGGATGCCGTTGACGTATCACCAAGAATGACAAAATCCGAAATGGAGGAAGCAGTCTCCGCCGGAGAATTTATCTTCAAGGTAGACAGTACTCAGAATGTAACAGCGGTGTATGATATCAATTCATTAGTAACTACGACGGTGGATAAGGGTGATGTATTTAAGAAGAACAGAGTTATCCGTACGATAGATGGTATTAACAGTGATATTGTGGAGATATTTGAGTCTAACTATATTGGTAAGATCAATAATAACAAGGATGGCAGGGCTATTCTTCGCTCTAGCTTAATTGATTACTTTAATGAACTTCAGAGACTGTCAGCAATTCAGAATTTCTCAGCAGATGATGTTGTTGTATCTTCTGGTAAAGATAATGATGCAGTGGTTATTGATTGTAATGTACAACCTGTTGACAGTGTTGAGAAGATTTATATTACTGTTAATTTAGCATAATTTTAGGAGGAATTAGAATATGGCAAATACAAGATTAGCAGATACGCTGTCTGCTCAGGAAGGTAAAGCGTTTATTACCATTGATGGCATTACCAGAGAATTATTCGAAATATCAAGTATTAAAGCTCAGCTTGATATGGTAGTACAGGAAAGAAGAATGCTGGGAAGCAGAATGACCCAACATAAAGTGACTGGTGTTACAGGAACAGGTTCAGCTACTCTATATTTTATGAATAGCGAGCAATTAAAGCAGACAATTAATTATATTAATAACGGTACTCGTGGAAACATTAGTTTATTAATTACCAATAATGATCCCCAATCAACTGTTGGAGAACAAACAGTTAAATTGAGTAATGTAATTTTTAATACGATTCCGGTATCAACCCTAGAGGAATCGGATGATCCGATCACCTTTGACAGTGACTTTACATTTGATAGTATTGAAAGTCAGAGTTCATTTGTATTACCAGACTACGTAAAAACAAATTTATAAAATAGATATAGGGACTGTCGCAAAAATAGCTTTCAGTGATATAAGGGATTCCGCGTAATCCCTTATATCATATATGCCTAAAATGTGACAGTCTCTACTTTTAAGGAGGATAAATTATGAGTTCATTAAATGCATTTTTACATCCAATTCAGGTAGAAAATAAAGAGGTTATTATTTCAGACAGGTTTTTGGAGGATGGCAAGCCAATTCCTTTTATCATTAAACCTGTCACACAGGAAGAAAATAAATTCTTAATCAAGAAATATACTAAAAAAGATAAAAAAGGAACTGAGACCTTTGATCGAGCAGAATATGTACAGGCGATGACAGCTGGTGCAGTGGTATTTCCAGATCTTACAAATGCTGAGTTACAGAAGGCATATGGCGTATTGGGCGAATCAGCGTTACTTCAGAAAATGCTTTATGTTGGCGAGTATGCAGCACTTGCGCAGGCTATCCAAGAAATTAGTGGTCTGGATAAGAATATTAATGAAGATATTGAAGAAGCAAAAAACTAATTGAGCAAGGTGATGCTGAGCTTAATCTGGCACACTTTGCTTTACAAAAGCTTCATATTCTTCCGTCCATATTGGATGGGATGGATGACAGAGAAAAGGCGTTCATTTATGCCAGTATTCAATTAAGAGCGGAAGAAGAAAAACGTGCAGCCAATAAAGCAAAAATGAAAGGAGGGAGGAGAAGATAATGGCAAGTGAGTCAAATGGTTTATTAATGAGCGAAGCAGCATTAGATATGAATGCAAAAAGTATTTCAAATTGGAATTCTTGTATTAAGTCCTCGCTAAGTAATGTTACAGACTTTTCACTTAAGTTAAATGGTTTGTCAATTGATTTAGTTGACTTAGCTAGTTCATTTATTGACATATCATCACAAACATATGATTTTATATCCGATACTAAAAAAATGTCATCAAATCTCTCAAGCTTATCAACTGATTTTGATATTATGACCATTGACATAAGCAAATTGTCGTCTGATTTAACTGGTTTAACCTCTAATTTTAATAAATTATCAGATAAAATGGATCTGCCAGTAGATTCATCTGCTTTTTCTAAAGCGGATGGATCATTGATGAAAATCTCCAATACGGCAATGCAAATGAATAATGAATTAAATAATACGGAAACAAGTACTAAAAAATCAAGTTCCGGATTGAGAAACTTTATAAAATCTGCACTTAGTTTAGGCAATATTAAAAGTGGTATGAAAATGGTTGATCAATACGTTAATACAGGTAATAAGCTTGCAGATATTAATGACGGTATGCAGAGCCAAGCAAATTTACAAAATAAAGTCAGTGCTGCAGCTACACGCTCCTATGGTTCTTATAGCGACATGGCAAACGCAGTTTCTAATATAGGATCTTTGGATACTTTTAAGAAGGATAATGATTCTGCTATCGGTTTTACAGAGATGATACAGAAATCTTTAACCTTAGATGAGTCGGATCAGAGCCTAAGCGATGTTACAAGGGGGCTATCCGATGGTGTAATGCAGGGTGATGAGTTCAGTTCCGTAGCAGGGAAGGATACTACCATGGGAGATGCTCTTTCGGCATACACCGGTAAATCAAGTGATCAGCTTCAGGAAATGGCTGACCAGGGGCAAATTACGGCTGACTTATTAAAAAATGCAATGTTTGCAGCAAGTAGTGATATCAATAGTGAATTTGAAAAGCAGCCCATGACATTTGCAAATGCATGGACAAAGATTCAGAATAGCGCAATGAATGCATTAAGTCCGCTTATGCAGTTGGTTGCATCTATCTTAAATAATCCAGCAGTTCAGGCAGGACTAAATATAGTTATCAATTCATTAGGTTTTATTTCGCAAGCTGCTAGTAAATTGATTGAATTTGTTACAAATAATTTTTCTAAAATAGTACCTATTTTAATGGCTATAGGAATTTATTTAGCTTATATTGGAGCAACTGCGCTAATTAGTATTATACAGTCATTGGCTGGAGTAATCGTATCTCAATGGGCTTCTATAGAGGCTGAAATTGCGGCGATAGCGCCAATTTTATTAATAATAGCGATTATTGCCGCAGTCATATACATCCTTCAATCCTTGGGAGTCTCGTTTGAAGATATATTTGGATTTATTGGTGGAGTAGTAGGCGTTGCAGTAGCTTTTATATGGAATCTGTTTTTAGGTTTATTTGATTTTGTCCTCGGTATAATTAACTATCTATTAAATCCATTTATAAATTTTGCAAACTTTCTAGGAAATTTATTTACTAATCCGGTCTCTTCGATTATTTATCTATTCCAAGGCATGGCAGATAATGTCTTGGGTTTGATACAGACAATAGCATCTGCGTTAGATAAAGTTTTCGGGACAAAAATGGCTAAAACAGTATCAGGATGGCGGTCTGGTCTAAAAGATTTAGCGGATAACGCAGTTAAAAAATATGCACCTGACGAGAACTATAAAAAAGTTATAGATAATCTTGATTTAAGCTCAAAGGATTTTGGATTTGATAGAATGGATTATAGTAAAGCCTATGATAATGGAAAGAATGTTGGGACTGGTATATATGATAAGGCGGATAAAGCTTTAAAATCATTAGGCAGTCTTGGAAAAGGTGAAGATCTAAATAAGTTAATGTCTAAAAAGGACATGAAGGACATTAAAGAAATTCAAAATATAAAAGATGACAAATTAGGAACATCAAAAAATCCTATGAATATCAAAGGTACCGGTTCGGGAGGAGCTGTCAATGTCAGCATGAACAATGAGGATCTAAGTTATTTGCGGGATATGGCAGAAAGAGACTACATAGCCAAAGTAGCAACCAACACACTGGCTCCTAATATTACTGTAAGCTTTGGAGAAGTTCATGAAACTGCAGATGTGAATCAACTATTTAGTAGAATTCAAACAATATTACGTGAACAGATTGCTGTTGCACCTGAGGGGGTATATTAATGAGTCAATATGCGATTTTTTTTGATAAGGATGATATTACAATTCGCCTCCCGGTTAATCCTGAAGAATTGGAGGTAAGCTCAACACAGGCAATTGAAAAATACGAAATATTAAGTCTAGGCCAAATTGCAATTCCTTCACATATGGAACTGAAAGAATACAGCTTTGAGGCTGAACTGCCTTATGAAAGTATTCATTACATCGAAACATCGAAGGGATTTCAAAATGGAGACTATTATCTCAGACTATTGGAAGAATGGAGACAGGATCTTGAACCAGTTAGATTCTTGTCCGGTATGACAACAAAGGATGGAATTGTAGTAAATGAGGTAATAAATACTCTGGTACTGATTGATAGCCTAACGATAAAGGAAAAAGCGGGAGAAGAAAGAGATAAGTATGTATCATTTAAATTAATAGAGTATCAAGAACATGCAAAACAGAGCGGTGCTTTAGAAGTTAAGAAAAACGGCAAGGCAACGAAAAAGAAAGCAGACAAAAGTAATCCAAAGAATAAAGGCTATTATGTAGTAAAAAAAGGTGATACTTTATGGGCTATTGCAAAGAAATACTACGGTAATGGTTCGAAATATTCCAAAATATATAATGCGAATAAGAAAATAATTAAAAATCCTTCATTAATTTATGCAGGCCAGAAGTTGGTGATACCTTCATGATGGAATTCTTAGTAAAGATTGGGGAAAAAGTATACGAGATAAGTCAGCTGGTAAGCAAAGTATCCTTCAAGGATTCCTTTAATGAAGGCTGCAGCTCACTGGAATTTACTTATATCAATGAGGATATCGAAATTATAAATGGTACTGTTGTAAGTTTTAAATACAACTCTGATGAAATTTTTTACGGTTTTGTATTTAAAACTAGCAAAAATAAAGGGAATGAGGTATCAGTTACAGCCTATGATCAGTTAAGGTATTGCAAAGCAAAGGATATTATAGTTGTTAAAGAGGATACTGTATCAACTTTAGTTAAGAGAATGTGCAATTATTTTCATCTAAAAAAAGGAAAGATATGTGATACCAAGTATAAGTTATCTACAGAAGTAAAAGACAATAATACATGGCTAGATATAATCTATTCCGGAATAAGCGATACCTTAACGAATAAAGGGGAATGGTATTTGTTAAGAGATGAATTTGGGAGTATCTGTATCAGGAACCTTAAGGATTTACAGTTAAACTTAATACTTGGTGATCAGAGTCTAGCCTATGATTACAGCTATGATAAATCTATTGATGATGAAACATATAATCAGATTAAGATATATGCAAAAGGAGAGACAGATACCTCTAATAAATTTATTGTAATCAATAATCTGAAATCAGTATCAAAGTTCGGGCTTTTACAATACTATGAGGCGGCTGATAATATGAATGCTTCGAAGGCAAAATCGAAAGCAGAAGTACTCTTAAAGCTCTATAACAGAGAATCCGAAAGCTTATCCCTCAGCTGTCTTGGTGATACCCGCATTAGAGCTGGTGTAAGTTTCTACGGAAGAATTGAAGATATTGACTATGATAAAAGACTAATCGTCAAATCGGTTACGCATGAATTCCTGCCAATCCATACGATGAAAGTAGAGGCGAAGTTATGATCAATGAGATAAAAGAAATAATACAGAATTATATTAATAATGCTAAGCTTTGCAGCCTCATGACGGGTATCGTGGTCAATCACGGAATTATGATAAATGAAAAACTTACGATTCCGAAGGAACTAATTAAGGGAAATCTAATTAATTACACTGTAACCGGAGATAAAGTACGTATTATTCGTAATCATGGCGGGAAAGAGTTTTATATTGTTGAGATCATTGACAAAGCATTTATCACGATGGGCTCTACGATAACCTTGAGACAAAGTGAAAATATGAATGAATACATAGTAGAGGATGTGAAAATATGATACCTGATGCAAGTATTGATGTGACACTTACATCTGACTCCTCGGAAACATCAAGAACTTATAATATTTCAAATAATAGAATTCAAGGATTTATTGATGATTTGGATGCCTTACAGCAAGCAGTCTTAAAGGTGCTGAACACGGAAAAGTATGAATATCCAATCTATAGTTTTTCCTATGGAATAGAGCTGGAAGATCTGATCGGACAGGACAGGCTTTACGTCCAGATGGAGTTGATGCGCAGAATAAAAGAATGCCTGCTGTCAGATGACCGCATTGAAAATGTTGAAAACTTCGAGTTCAGTTTTTCGGAGGATTCAATTTTATGTACCTTTGATGTTGTAAGCATTTATGGATCAAGAACATTGAAGAAGGAGGTGAATGTCTGATGTTTGAAGAGATGACTTATGAGAATATAATAGAGGATATGCTGGATCGCGTTAGCTCTGATGTAGATAAACGAGAAGGATCGATTATTTATGATGCTCTTGCACCCTGTGCCTATCAGCTGGCACAGACTTATTTTTTACTAAATAATTATATTGATCTATTCTTTGTTGATACTTCAACCGGAGAATATTTAAGCAGAAAGGCAGCGGATTACGGGCTTACCCGAAAACCCGCTGCCTATTCAATTAGAAAAATTGAAACAACAGGTACAGTTGATATCGGTACAAGATGGGGGATTAATGATACAAGTTATACAATTATAGCTTTGATCTCTGAAAATGTTTATAGTGCAACCTGTGATCAATCTGGTGAAATCGGTAATACATACAGTGGAAATCTTGAAAATATAGACAATGTAAATGGAGTAACGGCTATTTTAACCGATGTAATTGAAAATGGTGAAGATGAGGAATCTGACGATAATTTACGTGCAAGAGTTTATATGCAGATAAAGACACCGCCATCCAGTGGAAATGCCAATCATTATAAACGATGGGCTTTGGAAGTTACAGGGATTGGAGATGCTAAGATATTCCCACTATGGAACGGTCCGGGTACTGTTAAGGTGGTAGTCGTGGATAGTGATAAACTTCCGGTTACTTCAGATCTTATCAGTGACACTTTAAAGCATATAGAAGAGATACGACCAATCGGAGCCAGTGTAACAGTGGTATCCGGATCCGCAAAGAACATAGACATTAAAGCAAAGCTTACACTAGCATCTGGCTATAGTTTACAGATGGTCACTGATTCCTTTAAAAATGCTATAACGGGATAT
>JAEWMT010000075.1 GCA_023393095.1 Bacillota bacterium | reverse complement strand
TTCCTCCATATAATGGCTGGTATAGATGACGGTAGCTCCCTGCCGGTTTACATATCTTATTTTCTCCAGAATAAAATTTCTTGATTGAGGATCAATGCCCACTGTAGGCTCATCAAAAATCAAAAGCTCCGGTTTGTGCCCTATAGCACAGGCAATATTAAGTCTTCTCTTCATACCTCCGGAGAAGGTCTTGGCAAATCCGTTTCTTTTATCCTCTAGTCCGACAAATTCCAGGGACTCCGTCACAGCTTTCTTAAGCTTCTCCCCGCGGATGCCGTATAAGGAAGTAAACAATTCTACATTTTCCCAGGCTTTCAGATTCCCATGAATTGCAAGCTCTTGGGGAATGTAACCTAATTTTGATTTCACCTTTTTCATCTCTGTTTTTGTATCATATCCGAAAAGCTCTACTTTTCCAGCCGTAGGCTTTACTAAGGAACATACCATATTCATGGTGGTACTCTTACCTGCACCATTCGGACCCAGAAGTCCGAATATCTCGCCCTTCTTAATCTCCAGATTGATATGATCAACTACCGGTTTATTATCATACTTTTTCGTCAAGCCTTCTAATTTTAAGATAATATCATTCAACTTCTCACCCTCCATAATTCTTTATTATGTGGATAATTATAGCAATTATGGAGAAATGATTTAAGTGAGAAAAGATAGAAAAGGCTATGACAAAAGTCATAGCCGAAGAAAATTAAGTTTATTATACATATTTATTTTCCCTTTTTAATAAGTAACGAAGTTATCTCTTCAATTCTCACATATGTCTCTTCTTCAATATCCGCAATCCTACTGATCATCCCAGGTAAATCATTTAGTTCGCTACGGTTTCCTATTAAATACTCTACAATCAGATCCGTCATATTTTGAAGGATGTTACCGCTTTGGAGAAATAATCATCCACAAGGCAGGGCTTTAATAATCCAGATCATCATAATGCCTCAGCATATAAATACTGATGGAGGATAATACAGAGAATTCCCCTATCTTTAACATAAAACGTGTCCATTATTATGTATAATAGATATTCAATTGCTTTTCATCAATTAATAAAATAATTGAACTTAATATTTTTTGCCCATATTATACTATAAAAGCTTCAAACTAATAACAAATAAATAAGTGATGATTATAGTAAGGTAAAACAAGCAAACAACAATTGTTTAGTAATTATATCCAACTAAAACAAACGGAGCAACCTACTGTTTATCAATACATAATACAGTTTTTAATAATACATTTGCTCCCTTTAAGCAATTCCCTATCGAAGTATATTCAATTTCACAATGACTGTGTCCGTCAACACTGGGAACAAAAATCATCGTAGTCGGAATGACATCTATCATAAACTGTGCATCATGTCCGGGGCCGCTGTAAATCCTCCGGTTGGTATAACCTAATTCCTTAGCACTCTTCTCCACATAGTCAACAAATTCAGATGTAAAGGTTACTGTTTTACGCGACCATGCCTTGGCATAGCACACCTTACATTTTTCTACTTCATTGGGGATTTTTTTGATAATAGTCAGTACCTGCTTAATCACTTCCGGATCCTGATGTCTTGCATCAAGAGTGAATCTGACCTCATCAGGAATAATCGTATGAATATTGGGATGACAGGATATCTTACCGGTTGTATATACTAATTTACTGTCCAGCTCATCCAATTCGTCATGTAAATATTGAATTGTCTTGGTTGCCGCATAAAGAGCATCCTTTCTGTATTTCATAGGGGTCGTTCCTGCATGATCTGCCTGACCGATAAAGGTAAATTCATAGTTGATCATTCCGCAGACACCTTCAACGACACCAATATCAAAGCCTTCCGCTTCCAGAACAGGTCCCTGCTCAATATGAAGCTCAACTAATGCGGCTGTTTTGGCAGGATTCATTCTGTTTGCTTCCACACCCTTGTAGCCGCTTGCATCGAGTGCTTCACCAAAGGTAAATCCCGGCTTATCCTTTGCAATGGATGCCAGCATATCCGCCTTATTAAATTTCCCGCAGATAACTCCGGAGGACATCATGGCAGGCTCAAAGCGGGCACCCTCTTCGTTAGTCCATACAACAACCGTAATCGGATGTCTGTGAGGGATTTTTTCTTTTACAATTGTCTCAACCACCTCCATCGCTGTCAGAACCCCTAATACTCCGTCGTAGTTACCGCCCTGTCTTACGGAATCCAGATGGGAGCCTGCCATGATAGCTGGCAATTCTTCTGAACCCAGAATGGTTGCATACATATTAGCCATATCATCTGTTATCACTGTTGCCCCTATCGCTTCCATTCGATTTTTGAATTCGGCTCTTGCAGCCAATGCCTCGGGCGACAGGGAAAACCTTGTAATTCCACCTTTTCCTGTATCTCCAAATTTACTAAAGATTTCTATTTTATCTTTTAATCGATCCAAATTACATAATGCCATATCATTTTACCCTCCTTTGATTTTCGTGGTGCTATAGTTTCACTCTCGTTCCCTGTGATATTGCCTGTACCGGACATACGGTTAAGCAGAGATGGCAGCCTACACATTTTCCCGCTATCATAACTGGTTTTCCAGTAGTCTCCTCC
This sequence comes from Bacillota bacterium, assembly GCA_023393095.1. Lineage (GTDB taxonomy): Bacteria > Bacillota > Clostridia > Lachnospirales > Lachnospiraceae > Mobilitalea. The sequence continues at coordinate 2,419 of JAEWMT010000075.1, read as the reverse complement.
TGTTTCAGTGCCTGATGTCCTCCATCATAGCAAGACAAATAGCAGCGCCCGCATCCCAGACATTTCGCTTTATCAAATTTAGGGTAGCAGATACTATCTCTATTAAGCTCTTCCGCTGATATGATATTTGGAAGTGCCTTTCCCACAATCTCAAAAATACTGTTATACCCATGAGAACTTAAGTACAATTTCATTCCCTCGATCATATCCTCAATCACACGATATCCGTACTGCATAACCGATGTCGTTACCTGAATGTTTTCGCAGCCAAGTGCGATAAATTCTGCTGCATCCCTCCAGGTTTCGATACCGCCCATACCGCTAACCGGTATGGCTTTCAGCCTACTGCAGCTTTTTATAGAATGGATAAAACGAAGCGCAATCGGCTTCACTGCTTTCCCTGAATATCCCCCGATACTTGTCTTTCCCTCCACATCAGGGCCGGAGGAAAAGGTTTCAAAATTAATATTCATAATGCTCTTGATCGTATTAATTGCTGCGATTCCATCTGCTCCGGCTTCGATTGCAGCGATTGCCGGAAGCTCCATGTTCCCGATATTCGGTGTCATTTTTGCCAGAACCGGAAGGTTAGTACCTTTTCTGACTGCTTTTGTAAATGTTCTTACCAGCTTCGGATTCTGCCCCACGTCAGAACCAAGTCCATCCGCTGCCATATGCGGACAGGAGAAATTACATTCAATAATATCCGCCCCAGCATCCGTCATCAGCTTAGCAAGATAGGTCCATTCCTCCTCCGTCTGTCCCATAATGGATGCTACAATTACTTTACCAGGATAATCCTTTTTTAATTGTTTTAAATAGGATAAGTTTTCTTCCAGGGAATGGTCAGATATTTGTTCAATATTTTTAAACCCGACAAATGGTACCCTCTCCTTACTCATTGCATCAAATCTTGGTGATACCTCCTTGGGAACGAAGGTTCCGATTGTTTTAAAAGCAACGCCGGCCCATCCCATATCAAATGCTTTTGCAACCATTTCATAATTGCTTCCTACAACGGAAGACGAAAGAAAAAATGGATTCTCACATTGCACTCCGCAAAAATCTATGGACAAATCGACATCTTTCAGAGCTACCTTTTCACAAGAAGCTAAGTACTCCATAATATCATCAATCTGTACGGGTCTGTTAATCCTTGCTTTTAAACACTCTTTTTTACATTCTTTACTGGTGCAATTATGACAGGGCAGCTCATTCGGCAGCCTATTCACTGCTCCTGATTTATTCTCAAAGCGCAGCGACCGTATTACCTTGTCAACCTTAATCCCATACGGGCAGGCTTTCGAGCAGGGAGCCTCATGGCATAGAAGGCACCCTCCAGCTTCCTCTATTAGCGAAATTTCCTTATATGCTAAATTACTCACAGCGATCACTCCAGACTCTATTCGGTTCTCTCTTTATAAAATGGCCATATCCGGGTGTACCGACAAAAGCGCCGTTATCATATACCAGTTTGCCTCTGACATAAGTTTGTACCGGATACCCATGCAGCTTCTTGCCTTCCCAGATGGTATGATCATAATCGGAATGCATATTGTTTACTGAGATTGTAAAAATCTTGTTCGGATCATATATTACGATATCTGCATCCTTTCCAACAGTCAGTGAACCCTTTTTTGTGCATCCAAAGATTTTGGCAGGATTCGTCGAGCATAATTCCACTGCACGGTTAAAGGTAATCTTTCCATCATTCGCAGCTGAAAGCATATAAGGATAGAGATTTTCAATTCCAGCACAGCCATTTGGAATCTTAGTGAAATTATCTTTACCCCAATCCTTCTCATAGCTCTGGAATGGACAATGATCAGTTGCAATAGTATCAATGGTTCCGTTCTTAATTGCAGCCCATAATGCATCCTGGCTTTCTTTTCCCTTCATCGGAGGGGAACATACAAAGTTTCTTCCATCTTCCCGTTTATATACTTCACAGGTAAATTCCAGATACTGCGGACAGGTCTCAATATAAATGGAATTTCCTGCTAATTTAGCCTCTGCCGCAGCCTCCAAACCTTCTTTATCAGCCATATGAACAATATATAATGGGGCATCCACTGACTTTGCCCAGTGGACTGCTCTTTTATCTGCTTCTGCTTCAACAAATTCCGGTCTGCTCAGGTAATGATACCAGGCGGATGTCTTACCTTCCTTTAGGAATTTTTCTATGTTTAAGTCAATTACATCGGGATTTTCTGCATGAATATTCGTGATGGCTCCTGCTTCCTTGGCTTTTAGGAGCACCTTGATTAAGGTGGCATCATCCACCATCATGCCTTCTTTTTTATATACCAGGAAGCACTTAAAGCTTGTAACGCCATAAGCCACCGCTTCTTCAAATTCATCCAGTAGGGAACCTCTATTTAAATCAGTAATGCAGCAATGGAAAGCATAATCAACGCAT